>NZ_CAXAQM010000019.1:0-120979 GCF_963970525.1 Pseudomonas sp. EA_65y_Pfl1_P113 | reverse complement strand
CCAACCAGCGGGTGGCCAGCCATCTGCGCTCGCCGCACAAAGGCCGCCACACCACCCAAACCGAGCACATGCCCAAAAGTCACCGCGAACATGCCGAATGGACGCCGCAGCGACTGATCCACTGGGCAGAGCAGACAGGCCCGAATACGGCCGGCGTCATCGCCTACATCCTCGAACGCCGGATCCATCCGCAGCAAGGCTTCCGCGCCTGCCTGGGCATCCTGCGCCTGAGCAAACAGCACGGCGAAGAGCGGCTGGAAGCCGCTTGCCAGCGAGCGCTGGCACTGGGCGCGTGCAGCTACAAAAGCCTCGAATCGATCCTGCGCCAAGGGCTGGAAAAGCTACCGCTGTCCCAGCAAAACCTGCCGCTACTGCCCGACGAACACATCAACCTGCGCGGCCCTAGCTACTACCACTGACCTGAAAAAGGAGCACCAAAATGCTGCCCAACCCGACACTCGACAAGCTGCAAACCCTGCGCCTGCACGGCATGATCAAGGCGCTTGGCGAACAAGACGCAACGCCTGAAATCAACGATCTCAGCTTTGACGAACGCCTCGGTCTGATCGTCGACCGCGAGCTGACTGAACGTGAAAACACGCGTCTGAGCAGCCGCCTGAAACTGGCACGACTGCGCCACAACGCCTGTCTGGAAGACATCGATTACCGAAGTCCACGTGGCCTGGACAAGGCCTTGATCCTGCAACTGGGCAGCGGCCAATGGCTGCGCGACGGCCTAAACCTGATCATCGGCGGCCCAACGGGGGTAGGCAAAACCTGGCTCGCCTGCGCGCTGGCCCACAAGGCCTGCCGGGACGGCTACAGCGTGCGCTACTTGCGGCTGCCGCGCTTGATGGAGGAACTGGGCCTGGCCCACGGCGACGGTCGCTTCGCCAAATTGATGGCCGGCTACGCCAAGACTGACCTGCTGATCCTGGACGACTGGGGCTTGGCACCGTTTACCGCTGCGCAACGGCGCGACATGCTTGAACTGCTGGACGACCGCTACGGCAACCGCTCGACGCTAGTGACCAGCCAGATGCCAGTGGACAAATGGCACGCGCTGATCGGCGATCCGACCTTGGGCGACGCGATCCTCGACCGGCTGGTGCACAACGCTTATCGGATCGAACTGAAGGGCGAATCGATGCGCAGACGCGCAACGAAATTGACGACGACAGGGACTTCAGACTAACAATGCAAACCTGCGTCGCTGCGCTCCGACTGCCTGGCCGGATGAGCGTGGAAAGGGTGGCCGGATGTTGGTGGACTGGGTGGCCGGATGGCGTGGAATGCGCAGAAAGCCCCAGATCCGCTCAGAAACAAGCATCGACAATCATAGGTTTGATCCGGAAATCAATCGGCAGCGAGCAAGCGCGATAGCTTAATCCAGGAGCATACATGCCCGCCATAAACCTCCCCAAGACCCGTGATCCGGATCATTTCATAGACTGGCATGGTTGCTGGCCTGATCGGCTTCGAGCCAGTTCACGACGACGTAATGATCATGGCCACTGAGGCTCTGGAGCAATACGAAGCCATGCTGTTCAGCGACGGTCTTGGCCGGCGGAGTGGCGACGGTCTCTCCGTCCTCAATCAGACCTGCCCGATCCGAAAAAGCCATAGCCGAGTATCGCGCCCCAACCCTCGCGACATCGGTAAGGTACGCATCGATGACAACGCCCCACTTGATTCGCTTCGCTGCAATGACTTGTAGAGGGATGGGAGTTACGTCACCCGCCGGACTCCTCGCTACTTTTGGCACTTTAAATCTCCAGAATTTTGCTAGGGTCAAACCCCGTTTCTTCGGACGGATATCCCCGAGGGTTCGAGATTAGCCGGCACTGCCCAAAAAATTGATCGATCGCATAGTGGGTATGCCCAAAAATCCAGACGTCGGACTGATCAACTAACTGGTGCCAGCGGTTGAAATAGCCGGCACTCAAATGTCCAGAATGCTCTGCCCCAGAGGCCTCTGGGATGGGGCAATGATGAGTGATGACTACCGTCTTGCCGGCATATGGAATCGCAAGCTGCTCGCGCAAAAACTCGTAAGCTGTTCGGTTTTTCTCAATGAGATCCGCTGGCCGGATGCGACGGTATTCGCTACCCGTGCGGATCATTCGAAAGTCATTCAGCTCCCGAACGCATGCACTGGAAGCAGCCATCACATCACCTGTTCCAGAGAAATCAGTCCAAGCGGTCGCAACAAGAAATCGGACACCGCCCGACGTCCAGACTTGGTTGTCCAGGACATGGACATGCGGGGCCGCTGCTGCCTCCATTTTCTCGCGAGTACGGATGAGATGGCCCTTATAGAACTCGTGATTACCGCTGCAATAAATCACATCACTTGTGAACGCGTCATTTGCCCACCTCACCCCTCGGTGCAGGAGATCGATATCCCCAGCCAAGATCACTAAGTCAACGTCGATATCGGGTGGGGCGAAGCAGTCAAATTCGTTGTGCAAATCCGAGTAAATCAAAATCTTCATTGGGGAACCCTTATCTCCCAAGAACCGGGCCGGGTCGGCATTTCTCGTCGCCCCCAGAACCTGTCTCTTGACGGTTCTGCATGGATCTTCCAATTGATGGTTTATCGCTATATTGAAGCTCGGAGTAGGCTGACTGTGATCAGCGTGCTCTTTAGCGGTAGGCAAGCCCATAAGCGCCCGTCGCGACTAAACCATCTAGCGAGACCAACCCTCGCCACCCCTAATGCCGTGTTGAGAAAAGTCCTGAAGCAATTGCTTATGGCTCAACCGAGACGGAATCCTGATGACCTGCATATACGCTTGATACAAAAACAAGGGAATCAAGGCCAGTCCGAGCCCATACGTTGCAATGGCGACAATGCATCCGGCAGGGATTGCGGCAATCCCAATCAGAACTCCCCACCAGAAGCCCCTGCGGGACAAGTTGCGAACCTCATCAAGATCATATTCAACAGTACCGTTTTGGGCTTCAAACGCTACCAATACCACTGCAGAACCATGAACGTTTTTTAAATACCAAGTTCTCGAAACGTCCTGTGCAAACGCACCTCGGCGTTCAAGGTATTTTGGAATGATTAGATTCTTAAAATAAATGTTCTTACCAGACAGATCCAAAAGACGAACTTTTTTGTAAAGACGCGCATAGTCGTCAGCTGAGCTGGACTCGAAATTCTTAACAGTGACAGTTACTTTTTTCAGCTCTGACATCCTGGCTTTCCTTTGTGTCTACCCTGTACGTAAAGCGATTTGAGTCTTAATTGCGCCTCAGCACGACCCTGTGAGGGAGCGCCACCACGGGCCTTGGCGGCCCTCGCAGGCATGTTGCTGAAACGCCGTTCTGTGCCGCATGCCAGGAGCTAACCGTGAAGGCAACGTAACACCCATACGACTTAATATATAGATTTGTTCGGGCACAGGCAAACGAGGCATACCGTCTCCTTTTGAGAAGACCTAATGTCGATTCAAACTGGTTTCGCCGCCGCGCTACGCGTCATCCGCCTGGCCAAAGGTTTGACGCAGAAGGATCTCAGCAGCACGGTGGCTGCGTCGCATATCAGCCAACTGGAAAACGGGAAGACCACTCCAACGCTCAAGGTGGCAGCAGACCTAGCCTATATGCTCGATCTTTCCCCCTCCGCTCTGATAGCCGTTGCCACAGCTTCTGACTCTCAGGACTCGCCCAAGACTGTGCTGATGCAGGCAATCAAAGAATTGGAAGTTCTTGGGTTGGCTGATCAGATTCCACCGGCGTCTGCAGCGACCGTAGATAGCACACACCCAACGAGCATTCGCGCTGCCGCTACGCGTGCGAATGTGCAGAAGCTCAAAAGTCAGGGGCTGACGCAGGTTGAGGCAGCGAAAGAACTGGGGCTCCCAAGATCCACCGTTCAGCGGCATTGGCATGAGCTTTGAGCAAGATGTGGGGCTGAGGTGATTTCGGGCATTCTGACAGCCGCCAGATCTGACGCTATTTGCTAGGCACTGTACGAAAAGTAATGTCGCAAACACCGCATAGCACAAGCTAACGAGACCATCGCTGCATAACTTTTCGCGAGCTTGTCGAAGCGTGTGACGATGCGGCGGTTTTCTTTCAGCCAGCCGAACATGCGCTCGATGATGTTGCGCTGCCGGTATTTTGGCCGATCAAACAAACGAGGCAAACCGGGCTTGGGTTTGCGTTTCATGGATCGCAGAGGGATTACCGGCTGCATCCGGTAACGGTCACAGTAGCGACGCAGAGCCTCAGCATCGTAGCCTTTGTCGGCCAAAAGCCAGCGACATCGTTTGCGAGGACGACCGCGCAAACTGGGGATATAGGCTTCATCGAGCAATGGCTGGGCATACGAGATATCACTCGCTTGTCCGCCCGAAAGTAGAAAACGCAGCGGTATGCCGTTGGCGTCGCAAAGTATATGAATCTTGGTCGTCAGGCCTCCGCGACTGCGGCCTAGCGCATGGTCTGAAGGTTCATCAGGCCCCCTTTTTTCCCGGCGCCTGATGAAGCTCGGGTTGCGCGTATAGCTGTGGAATCGATCATCCATGTTTCCAGGTCGATCAATCCTTGCTCGTTCAGCTTAATGTGCAGCCGCCTGAGCATCAGGTCGAACGTTCCTTGGTTACGCCAATCCCGAAACCGTTGATAGACCGTTGACCAGGGCCCGAAGCGCTCGGGCATGTCGCGCCATGCGGCGCCTGAGCAAAGCACCCAGAGCACGCCATTGAGCATCAAACGATCATCGGCTCTCGGCCGACCATTGCGCCGGGGTTGTTCAAAGAGGTCAGCAACTAGCTCCCAGGCTGCATCGGGAATTTCGTACCGTTTCACCATCGTGGCCTCCTGCCTTCGATGGGCGCGAACTTTACCGAATATCAGTGTTCAGGTGCGGTGACGGCGGTTTCAAAGGATTTCGTACAGAACCTAGGTACCAAAGCCGTTATCTATGCGGCGTATCAAATCTATGACTTCTTGAGTATCGGCCTCTGCTGGGCGCATGTTGTCTAGCGCTCGCGATGGGGTGGTCAGCCATTTTTTCGCGTGAGTGGCGTTACCGAAAACACCAATAGCTGCGGTCAGTACATTCGGGTCAATCTGATACACGGATTCGTCCAGTATGTCGTCTCGGTTTTCTGCAAGGCCCTGCTCACTCTCATGAGATCGGACGACAGCTTCAGCTATGGCGTTTTCTAAGACGGCGGAGAGGTTCAGATCCAATTCCACTGCTCTGTCCAATAGGTCACCGTTGACGAAAAGATTGAGTGCCTGTTTGGGGGCATTTGGGTCGTACCCGAGAGGCATGGCTTATCTCCTATATTGCGCAGAGCGAATGGGCAGTTCTGCTCGAAGCTTCAAGCCCGCAAAGCCCCGGAAGCGAACTCCCAGCTTGCCATTAAAACTCCCCGTTCGTGACAAGTCAGATCCCAGCCTACACCTCAACGCCCAAGTCCATGGCCAGAATAGTCGTCATTGAAAGTCACCATTAGTGACTACACTCGATGACGGACGACACTCGACGGCATTTTTTGGAGCGCAATTATGCGGGACAGCATTACACCAGCCACCATCTACTCAGCCTCATACCCGCGTTTCGCAGGGCGTTTCCCAGACTCCCAGCATGACGAGCTTTGGCTCGCTGACATAAAGGCTTGCGAGCCTGGAGGAGCATGTCGGGTTTTCAAGGATGTATTGTTTGTGGAATCTCAGGAAACAGCTTACCTCTACGGTCTGGAACATGAAGATGGTCGGCCCAAAGAACTCAAAGCAGAGGCGGCAGACCCACAGCAGCTTTTCGTCGAGTTTGTGCGAGAGCAAACTGAACTCACGCTGGCCAGGATGGGACTGCTCGCCCCCGTCTTCGATGGAGCAGAGTATGCCTGCCAGGCTAGGGTCACGGCGGCTTACATGATCCTCCGTGAAAATCTGCGGTACCTAGCCTTCGGCTACCGAAATCGCGACGGCGACTACGTCAGAGAGAAACTTGAAGACCCTGAGGACTGGCTCGATAACGCACGGGCTATCCGGCCTTTTGACGAGCTGGATACCTCCAGAGCGTAGCGTGGTTGCATCAAACGATGGGGGGGCTGGGGATATATATCACCTGGGGTGAGAAAGGATGAAAGGATACAGCGATCAAGCCGTTCCCCCTCCCCTCTCCTAACAGACGAAGCGTGGCCAGGATTACCGAGCCACTATCTTGCGCTTGACCCCATCAGAATGCGATACAGGCCGGTGGCCCACGACTTCCCAGAACGGTTCGTCCGCCACGATATGACGACTCGCTTTCTCAGACGCAGGCGCGTTTTCGTCCATCGTGATGTACCAATAGCGGTACGTCACTGCCCGGGCATGCGGCAAACATGCAGGCACGCATCCTGTCAGTGGAGGGAGATCAATTAGCTCGTATGATGGGTACATCGAGAGGTTGGCGAGGAAGGTCGAGGCACGTCTGCAGGACATTGAGGCGATTTACAACTTTTACCTAGGGGGTGAATTCGAGGTCGCCATCTGCGCTTTGCTAGAGGAAATCCTTCCGGCGAAGTACGGCGTTTGCCGAGGGTTTGTCGTAGCTAAAAATGGTGACAAGGCCGGTGACGACCTGATCATTTACGACAAGATGTCTAGCCCTACTCTGCGCTCGGGTATGAGCCGTCAGTTTCCCGTGAAAGAGCGAATCCCTGTGGATGCCGTGTATGCCTACATCGAGTGCAAGCACTCCATCACGGACGCTACTGTGTTGGAAAAGGCCATCACTCAGGCCCAAGCGGTGAAAAAACTGATACTCACCCGCCGTGGTCTTTCCAACCCTGAATATGAAGCAAACGGGCCGACTTACAATGGGAGTGCCAGAGACTCGCTCAAGAACCAACCCTTCTGCGCAGTGTTTGCACGCCATTACTCACCTGACGTTGCTGTTCACAACGTCAGAGGAGAGCACACTCCAGACCTACTGATTTTAGGGAGTAACCACATCGCAACCCACACCATGAACATGGGTGCGGATGGTATTCACTCAGCACTCTTCTACGATACGAAATTCCGCTCGCCCCTGTGCGTAGAGTCGGCCGGCCTGGTGTCGCTTTTGCAGGCCCTGAGCTGGATTCAATTGGTGCCGATCGACTGGTTGGAGGTTTTGAACGCCACCTTCCTCGACAACCTGCTCAACCGCAAAAGTGCCCCCGAGGGATAGCGCTTCAAAAAGGCAGCGGCTCAGCCGGCATGGACTCGTATCGCATCACAGCACGTGCCCATGGGTCGCCTTTAATCGCCGCATTCTTAATCGAAGAAGGTGATGTCACCAACCACTTGCCAAGTTTCGGCTTGACCAGAGCCTGCCCAATCCGCGCATGGCAGGCAACCAGGAATGGCTCCATCTTCTCGATGATATGCGGTTCAAGATGCCCTAATTCTGGAGCGGCATAGCGGGCCTCCGGGGCGTACCTCAGCCCCTTGGGCATGCGGTATGCCGAGTCCCAAAACAATGCGGGCATTTCTGAGGCTAGGAAACTCGATCCGACCGGTAAATAGTGAGTACCAAGGTCGATGATCGAGCCATCGAGTTCCACCCAATAGTGTGAGTGCTCACCAGACTCGGATCCGTACCCTTGCATTGACGCTTGGCGCTGATCACGCGAGACGACGAAGGCTAAGAAGTTCCCCCCCACTACCGCAGGGCTGTACCCCATGGCCTGAAGGAGACTATGAATGCCGAACGACGCGTACAAGCAACGCTTGTAATAATCGTCAGGAAACTGGCTTTTCAGGCACCTGTCCACTACGCAAAAAATGCGCTCTACAACCACAGTTTGAACCAAAACAAGCTCCTTCTTGAAAATGACGTGTCTATTCGATTGGTGTATCCGCTGCCTTTAGCCAAGATGTGAATTAAACCACGAGCCCAGAACGGCCTGCATGGGGCGTCTGAGTTCGACCATTCAGCCAGCACCAACCAATGTGCATTCAACTCCATCACTTGATCTATCAGATGAAGCGAGACAAGCTTCGAAACCCTGATCCGGCTCACGCCCGTGACGACCATTTTGACAAGGACGACTGCATGCCCAACGTACAACGGCTACTCCTGCCCGATACCAATCAGAGCCCTGTGCACGTCTTGGCAGGTGTCAAGGTTGCAGACCGTCTCTGCGAAACCTCCGGCACGCTCGAAGTCATTTTCCTGGTACCTGCCAAGGCATCACTCACCTCTGGCGCCCTCCATGAGGCGCTAGGGGCGACGATTCACACGAAGCTAGTCAAAGGAGTGCCTGTGACATTGCCTAGCGGCGCCCAGATGCGCTGCGAAACGATGAAGACCTTGAAATGGGTTTCAAAACCATCGGTGCTGATAGCCATCTTTGCAGGCCAGGAGATGATGGACAAAATCGATTCGCTGCAAAACCTGGTAGCTGTCGTGGCTGTACCATGGACGCCCGATGCAATTGAAAACTGGAATAGAACCTGGTCACCCCAAGTGCTGGGCAAGCCCACAAAACCTGGCAAGTCTGCCGCCCCCGCGATCAAGCTCATTGCCGATCCGATCGTTGAACAAGCAATGAAGTCCCTGACTGCGGATTCCACGCGCACTTGGACACCCATTCCACGAACACTTGGACAGTGATTCCACGCTGACTTGGACACTCATTCCACGGTCACTTGGACACTGATTCCACGAGCATTTGGACAGTGATTTTCCACTGACCCAACCCATGCTCAGGCAGGCAGCGACGCAGGATTATTCACTACCATCGACCTCTTTTCTCGAAGCGAAGAGGTCGTCGTGGAGCGTATATCCATGCGTAAAATCCGAGAGGTACTACGCCTAAAGTTCGATGCCGGCCTGTCCGTGCGCAAGATCGCCACCAGCCTTCGCATCAGCAGTGGCAGCGCCGGCAACTACCTGCATCGCTTCAACGCTTGCGGGCTGACCTGGCCGACGGCGTTGTCGGATGCCGAACTGGAACGCTGTCTGTTCCCGCCAGCGCCGACGGTTCCCAGCGATCAACGTCCGATGCCGGACTGGGCTCATGTCCATGCCGAACTGCGCCGTCCCGGCGTCACCCTGGCCCTGCTTTGGCAAGAGTATCGACTCAGCCATCCGCAAGGCTTCCAGTACAGCTGGTTCTGCGAGCATTACCGCCTCTGGGCCGCCAAGGTCGACGTGGTCATGCGCCAGGAACACCGTGCCGGCGAAAAGCTGTTTGTCGATTACGCTGGCCAGACCGTGCCAGTCATTGATCGGCGAACCGGCGAGATCCGCCAAACGCAGATCTTCGTCGCCGTCCTCGGCGCGTCCAGCTACACCTTTGCCGAGGCCACCTGGTCGCAGAAACTGCCCGACTGGCTGGGCTCGCACGTGCGCTGCTTCGCCTTTTTCGGCGGTACATCGCAGATCCTGGTACCGGACAATCTGCGCAGCGGCGTTACCAAAGCGCATCGTTACGAGCCTGACATCAATCCCAGTTACCGCGACCTGGCCGAGCATTACGGCGTGGCCGTATTGCCTGCCAGATCCCGCAAGCCTCGGGACAAAGCCAAGGTCGAAGTCGGCGTGCAAGTGGTCGAGCGCTGGATCCTGGCAGTGCTGCGCAACCGCCAGTTCTTCTCGCTGGGCGAACTCAACACGGCAATTGGACTGCTGCTGGATCGACTCAATCAGAAACCCTTCAAGAAGCTGCCCGGCTCACGCCGGTCGGTCTTCGAGACCATCGACCAACCCGCGCTGCAACCGCTGCCGGAACACCCGTACGTCTACGCCGAATGGAAAAAGGTACGAGTACACATCGACTACCACGTCGAGGTCGACGGCCATTACTACTCGGTGCCGTATCAGCTGGTGAAGCACCAACTCGAAGTGCGGCTGACGGCGCAGACCGTTGAATGCTTCCACGCCAATCAGCGCGTGGCCAGCCATCTGCGCTCGGCACATAAAGGCCGCCACACCACCCAAACCGAGCACATGCCCAAGAGCCACCGCGAACATGCCGAGTGGACACCGCAACGGCTGATCCGCTGGGCCGAGCAGACCGGCCCGAACACGGCTGGCGTCATCGCCCACATCCTCGAACGCCGAATCCATCCGCAGCACGGCTTCCGCGCCTGCCTGGGCATCCTGCGCCTGAGCAAACAGCACGGCGAAGAGCGGCTGGAAGCCGCTTGCCAGCGTGCGCTGGCGCTGGGCGCATGCAGTTACAAAAGCCTCGAATCGATCCTGCGCCAAGGCTTGGAACGGCTGCCGCTGACCCAGCAAAACCTGCCACTGCTGCCCGAAGAGCACATCAACCTGCGTGGCCCCGACTACTACCACTGACCTGAAAAGGAGCATCAAGATGCTACCCAACCCGACTCTGGACAAGCTGCAAACCCTGCGGCTGCACGGCATGATCAAAGCGCTGAACGAGCAACACGCAACGCCCGACATCAGCGATCTCAGCTTCGACGAACGCCTTGGCCTGATGGTCGACCGCGAACTGACCGAGCGTGAAGATGCTCGGCTGACCACTCGCCTCAAATCCGCGAGACTACGCCACAACGCCTGCTTGGAAGATATCGATTACCGCAGCCCACGCGGCCTGGACAAGGCCCTGATCCTGCAACTCGGTAGCGGCCAATGGCTGCGTGACGGCCTGAACCTGATCATCGGCGGCCCGACAGGCGTAGGCAAAACGTGGCTCGCCTGCGCGCTGGCCCATAAGGCTTGCCGGGACGGTTACAGCGTGCGTTATCTGCGTCTGCCTCGCTTGATGGAAGAACTGGGCCTGGCCCACGGCGACGGTCGCTTCACCAAACTCATGGCGGGTTATGCCAAGACCGATCTGCTGATCCTGGACGACTGGGGCCTTGCACCGTTTACCGCCGCGCAGCGGCGCGACATGCTGGAACTGCTGGACGACCGTTACGGAAACCGCTCGACGCTGGTGACCAGCCAGATGCCGGTGGATAAATGGTATGCGCTGATCGGTGATCCGACCTTGGGCGATGCGATCCTCGACCGGCTGGTGCACAACGCTTACCGCATCGAACTGAAGGGCGAATCGATGCGCAGGCGCGCAACGAAATTGACTGCAACCGGGACTTCAGACTAACAATGCGAACCTGCGTCGCTGCGCTCCGACTGCCTGTCCAAGTGAGCGTGGAATGAGTGTCCAAATGATCGTGGGCTGAGTGTCCAAGTGTCGTGGAATCCGCACCCTGACCTCAGTTATCAACTTGGGCACCGCCGTCCTGAACGCCTCCGATGATGATCACGCCAAACGCCTCCTTAGAATCCTGCGCTCGCGTAACCACCAAGAGCCGGCAGAGAACATCAAGCTGTGGGCGATCAAAAATGGCTGGCTGCCGAAAGCAGCAGAGCGGCTGGAGACCTTGGCTGAAAAGACCTTCGCTTTGCGTGCAAAACCGAAGCTCGATAACCCGGCTCATGCCGAGCAGCTCTATCTGCGCTGGATTGGGGCCGCCGAGTCGTGACAGCCTCCATCCAATAACTCGCATTTGCGCCGCTACTTGCCAGCGCGCTTCATCCGGGAGGCCCGGCCCTGGAATAGCCCTTCACTTATCTTGCTCAGGTTCCGGATTATGCGCGGCCCCTTTGAGCGACTGGATCAGGCGCTTGAAACCTTTGGTTTGAGCAAACTTCTTGTACAGGGCTGGGGTGATTTCAGAAAGCTTGGCAACGGCCTCCCCCATCGTATTCCTGAGTTCAGTTGAATATCTGAAGGCTGCGATCTGCTCGGCCTTCGCATCAAAGAATTTTGCCAAGGCTGGATGGCTTTCGGGGTTCCGGCTGAGGTACGCCAGGAAGAGTACGATCCGTTGCACCTCTTGCGGATTGGAGGGCTGAATGTCCGGAATCAGATGACCGTATTTCGCCAGGGGAATGGCGAAATCGTCAGGTTCTACAGACTCTGCGAATAGCATTGACCTTAAGCGAATCCCGATGACATCACGCTGCTGGGCATCAACCAGTTTGAGCAGCGAGTCCATCATAGTGTATTGGGCTGCTCCCCACGGTGAGGTGACAGTCCCGCTCGCGAGGGAAGTGAGCACGTCGATCAAGGCATCGCCGACAGCGGGAATCGTCGGAATGGAAACTCCTATGTTCAGTACCCCATTCAGGATTGCCTGATGCTGTTTCGCTCCTGCCGAGATCATCTGTACCCATTCATCACGAGTACGCTCCTCGCTCGTGAGCTGATTGAGGAGCCCCTGCCGAGTGTTGGGCAACACTTTCTCATCCGACGCCATGATGACATTGATCAGTTGGACGTCCGCCTTAAGAGCGTCCTGGCAGGCTTTTTCAATATGAACATCCCAGCCAATGAGCCAAGCCGCGACATCAGCCTCAGCTAAGCCCACGCCCGCAAGCGCCTGAGCAAGCACGCTGAACTTTGTAGTAACCCAATCACAGTTCAGCGTACCAATACGCCGCCCCTGAATGAGGTAAGCCAAATATCCGGCAACTGACTCGCCCACTTGGGGGTCGGCAACCAATTGGAACAAAGCACCTGTGGTGAGCGAAGCGTTCGCCAAAGCCCGGAAGACTGAAGACTCGAACACATCATCTAAATCATCCAGCTTAGCGAGTGAATCGGCGTCAGCTTGGCGAATAAACGTAACCGCCGCGACCGCCTTAATCAGCGGACTGGCATTGCTTGCCAGCAACGCGGTAACCGCAGCTCCGATGACCGGATCAACATTCGTGACCAATCCCAACCCTAACACCGCGTTTTCCACTTCCCCGGCAGCACCTGTAAATTTCGCCAAGAGGGCCGCGTCTCCTGCCGAGATTCCCCCTGTGATGCCAGCACCAAACTTACGTTCCCCGTACAACCATTCGAGCGCAGGTATGACACAGTCGGTCGGCAAAACCAGTGCGCCGATCTGGTGATCAGCGCAGCTGACCAACTGAAGTTGCGCATCTGGCAGACCCGCGCTCGCGAAGGTGAAGCCGTTGGCTTTTATCACTTTCAAATGGGCAATATCAGGCAGCAGCTGCATCACGTACTCAGACCGCATCACAACGACCTCTTCAAACTCAAAACCTTGAGCTTGGAGATAATTGTCGTACTCCTGAAGGAGCTTCCAGGCTGGCTTCAGTTGCTCTTGATCGAAATCTGAATTCAGAATTTTCATTAGGTTTGTTTTCAACTGACCGCCATGAGCATTCAGCAACTGCCCATTCAACCCATGACCTTTGCAATAACGTACAGCGTCATAGAACTCTTCAGAACCTGTCTGCGACTCGCCGAACAATTTTAGCTGTGCGGTGTTGAGCAGCTCCAAGACAGGCCCAATCCAGTCGCCTTCACGTACTTGATGTGCCTCGGCAATAGTTGGCAGCAGAGATGCCAGCAGAGGGCGCTGGGCAACGAGTCGTTTCATGGCGTCAGAGAAGCCGAACAATGAAGTAAGACTGCCCAGCGCCTCGTGATCCTCACTGGCCAATGCCTCTGCTAATGGCGTATCCAAGAGCTCGGCAATCGCGATATCACCCGTGGTTAGGTAATGAATCTGCAGGAACTGGATCTGCCAGCCGGTCTCCATGGAATCGCCTAGAGTGCTATTCAGCAAGGCTTTGGTGTCTTTGACGAGTTCAGCTTGCTCCTGCCCAATTTCCTTCTGATAGGCTGCCGAAAACCCATCCGTGCGCAGTATCTCAACCAACGAAAGTTCTGCGTATTTGCAGAGCAGAAGATGGCTAGCGATAGCGAGGAGGCTAATATCGTCCCCCACCACTAACGCTGTCGTTGCGATGTCGTTAATGAATTTCTTTTGCAGCCGTGGCGTAACCAGGTTGTTGGCCATTGGACTGTGGCGCTGCAACAACTGCGCGCTCTGCTCGATGACGCTCCCTCCGATATCCGGAAAGGTATGAGTCCACAGCTGGCGGAAGCCATCTTTCCATCCTGAGGTAATGACAGGTGGCGAACGGAATACCACTGGAAATTTTTTCGCTATGAAATCCCTAGCGTCGTAACGTCGATCTCCGTCTGCCTTGAGGTATTCCGCCACTTTGCTTGAGCAAAACGGAACGATCACCGTCAGATTCGAAGCCTTGGTGGCAGCCTCAATGAAGATCTCCAAGTCGCTCCACACCGACCGAAGGTTTTCTTTTGGTAAGCGATCAAGGTTGTCCAGGATGATAACGAAACGCTTGTCATCAACCACCTTCAGCTGTTCGAGAAGCGTCTTTTTGAGATCAAGAGGCGTGACCTCCTTCCCCACCTCGATCTTCTCCGCAATATGGTCATCACTGGAGCCTTTAAACAGGCTCAGAAGACTCCACTTCTGGGCGCCGACCTGGACGTTCCTATGACAAAGTTTGGCGGCGCCAAGGATCAGCACAGGGCTGAAAAATGAAACAAGATGCACCCCAATAAGCCACCAAAACGGGTCGTGCAGCGTGTTCATGAGCGCGGCGGCTTCGGGCGATGTCCCTGTGATGGCAGCATGAGAACTACGCGAAAGTGCAAAAAGCTCCCGGAATGAAGTGGCGGCGAAAAACAGGCTGGCCACAAGTGCCAATGCCCAAGCACTGACGCGACTAGTTGTTCTTTTGTTGTACTCGAACAAGCGCCCAAGGGCTCGATCGCGAGAGGCTTTCAGGGCCTCTGCGGCCTTGCTGACGTGAGGTACTTCCTTGAGCACCTCATCGGTGAAGAGCTCGATGAAATTGCTCTTGGTCGACCCCTGATAATTCTGCTCGCAATCAAACACCCATACCCTGAAGTCAGAATCGGCGGCTGTCAGCTTTGACTTCAACATATATAGAATCGAGCTCTTACCAGAGCCAAACTCACCGTCCAAGCCCACGACCTTGGAAGGTGCATCACTCAGCAAGTGACGATGAATCGCGCTAGCCACTTTGTCATGGCTGCCACCGGGAAATACGTCCTGAGTTGCCGGGTGCTCGGTATGGAAATTGATCAACCGCATAAGAAGTCCTTCTATTTCATCCGTACGTATTGTGTCATCGCCGCGAGCACAGAATATCGCCGAAGCCTGAAGGCCCGTGACCACGCGATAATGCATCCAGATGATGCCAGCTTAGAAAAACACCATATGTGGTAGTGATACCGCTAAAAAAACACAAGATAGTGGCATATTGTGTGGATGGCAAGCTGCCATTAAGTCTAGGATACTGCGGTTTGGTGGGCGCCATTTGGAATAATTGACTCGCCACCATGAACAGCCCGATAGGTAACCACAGGCGCGGTTACCCCACGCGAGCAAAATCAGAAGTCAAGATGAACTGAAGGCCTGACCACCATTGGACGAAAGCGAAGGCTGGATTACCGAATGCCAAGACGCTGAAGATGGGACAGGCGATCTCATCGTGACTTTGCCGCCTAATTTTATTGCCCAAACGGGCTTAGAAATCGGAGATGAACTGAACATCGAGGTAGTAAATGGAGCGATAGTCATCACTCGAAAAATCCAATGCGACCTTGGCCACTTAATGCTGGCGTCCGAAGGATACTGCCCAGCCGCTTACGTTGAAACTGATGAAGTCTGTACAGAAGAGTTGGTACGTCTCCAGCAACTTCAGCGATCCAAAGGATCCTCTCCTGGTGCAGCGCGGCATTACCAAAGGAAATGTGTGCGGCATTGACGTAAAACCTTTAGCTTCATTCGGTATTGAATCAGCTGACGGTTGCTCTATGGGTATCGTCGCTCTTGCTTCTTCAGCGGTCGGTACACAAAGATAGGGCACAAGCGTTGCCATGAAATGTGCCAGGCTGAATACGCTGCCTTCAACAGCAGCACTCACGGAAATCGCGATGAACTTTTTGACAGACAAAGACAAGGCAGTTCTTAAAGCAGTATTCCCAAAGCTCGCGCCACTCGTAGGTGCAGACAAATTCGTAGGCGCATATGAGGCCGTCAAAATCCTCTTAGACTCCCGCAGGGAAGAACGGGTCAACCGATACTGCTTAGCGCTCCTGTCGGAGCTCGACGAAGTGGATCTGCAGGAGATAATTTCTGGGAATGAAAGTCTCAAGATCGACTTCGGGGATTTGCTGCAGACCTGCATGGATGACAGTGACAGTAAAAAAACCGAAGCCTACGCTCGCCTCACCGCAGCTATAACCTTGCGGAACATCGACGCTGAGTACAGGCGATATTTCATCCTTGCGCTGAAGCAGCTGAGTTCTAAAGAACTCCTGCTGCTCCAGCAAGGTTACGTTGCCAGGCATTCGGAAATTGTCCATGACGATGGATTCGAAGTTCTCAATCAGGCCACCGTGTACAACCCTCAAAAGCTCGGAGTCATTGGCGGTCTTTCCGTGGAAGTCTTTCGGCGCCTCGGCTTCTTAAACAACGACGGTATCACCTCTCTGGGCGAGAAATTTGTGGAATCCACGCATTCGAAAGACGATCTGACTGCAGACGCTCTCGGATGGAGAGTTTGGCAGAAGGAAGCGATCGCTGTCGTAGTCGGTGATCTACGCAAGTTAATCCTTTTTAGGGAGGTAATGAAAAATCACCGAGTGAAAGTGAGTGAGCTAGCAGACTCAGTGCTAACGAGCGCTCGTAACAACCGCATAGCTTTTACCGCAGTTGTTTTCCTTGGCCCATTTGGCGGGTTGACGCACAGCCAGAAAATGAAGTGGTCGGGTTATACCGAAAAGCACCCGGGTCAGTGCATATTAATCGACGCAGAAGCAGGCACCCTCAACGGACGATACAGTAAAACGTTTAGCGTCCACGACCCTCTGGAGGAGACGGCAAGATCAATTCTGCACCATTACAAGTATATCGTTGACGATCCGATCATCCCTTAGCTAGCTCAAACAGAGGGGTAACCGTCCGGCCAACACATCTTCCTTCTTGTGCGTTTGGGGCTATGGACTCTGCCTCTGTCGGTGTCAGTTACACGGTTCGAGCTTCGGCTCTAGATCTACTGGAGCTCAAAGACCATGCCACTCGCGAAAGTAGGAAACGCAGTACATACCACATAAAGCCCTCGAACGCCGATCGGTTACAAAGTATATGGCTATCGGCTATTGCATACGCCGCAAAGGATTACACGTGACATTTCTCTCCAAATTATTCAGGCAAAAAACCATCCAAGCAACTAACTACGAGCAGGAATTCAATGCCAGCCTACTTCGTACAAAGAAATGGAAGCTAAACCCACCAGCCTTTACAGCTCTGCCGGGGCGGCTCCTGACCGAAGATGTGATGCCCCTGATTCAAGAGTGTTGGATTTCTGAGCTAGATGGCTGTGGCTATGAGGACTTCTCCCAGAAGTGCTTCCAGGTCACAAGTAGCCTGCAGGAGCCTCTCCAAGAACTGCTTGGTGTTCCTTTGTTCTACACACTGGGATATGTGCAAGAAGACGGAAAAGGGCCTATCTTTCACACGGAGGTGGCGGAACTAAAACGGTTGGCTAGGAACAAGCAGCCACTCGCACATATCAATCTACATGCTTGGCTTACGCTGCCCACTTATGAAGTATTGGATTTCACACTGCTAACAACGCTTGGCACCTTGCTAGACATGCCTGATCTCAAAGGTCGAGCGGTCGCAGGACACCCTGCCGACTTTCCAGGGCACCCGAGCTATCATCCCCAACTTGTAGGAGATGAGTATCTGATCCAGAGTGGGCTCTCGCAACGGGTCATATTTTTCACATGAAGACGTTAGAACTAGGGGGCTCCATCCCTCTTGTGTACTTAGCAGTCACCCCGCAGGTGCTTGCCATTTCTCAACGTAGCCAAGAAACTCTTCATGTGGCCTACGCACGGTTTTCCAACTGCTTATGTCTGCAAGTTTGTCTCTTGTCTTAGCCGTTGTGACCACAAGGCGCCTCTTGGCGCGGGAAATACCCACGAAGAAAGTGCATCGAACTTCATGGGTGTCATTACCCCAATAGGCCTCTTTCTCCAAACCTAGCAATATGACCGAATCAAACTCAAGGCCCTTGCTCTTGTGGACGGTCAGGATGCGGATTGACTGGTCATCAGACAGCTGGGCAAGAGCCTTGAGCAGGTCAGGCTCCTGGTCTAGTGCAGCATCAATATGCTTCTTGAGATCACGGATGATCTCCTTCAAACGATCACGCGACTCGTAATCATGGGAAAGGCCCGTCAGCAGGCTCACACCCACCATGGACAGAAACTCTTTTAGTAGCTTCCATCTCTGGGCATAGCTTTTTGCGGCGAGATCCTCGGCAGCAGTCTTGCGTGCTTCCTTGATGAACCTGTTCCAATCGTTTCGCACGGAGCCCCCGTGGTCGTCGTCATCGGCTGGAATGATCCGCCTCAACAACCGCGTCCAGGCTTTCGGCTCCCGCGAACCATAAAGGCACAGCAGGAAGTCCACGACGACCAAGGCAATGGGCTCGGTGGTGATGTCCTGCATCTGATTTTCGTTGCGATAGGCGATACCAAGCCCATCAAGCGCAGAGGTCAACCGGACGGTGTAGGCCTCAGGATAACTCCTGACCAAGACCGCAATTTCGGAGGGCGCCACACCCTCGACGTTGATCCAGGTGTTGATCTGATCGGCAAGACTGAAGGCCTCGTCGGCGCAGTCCTTAAAAGACTGAAGCAGGATCTCGCCGCCCTCACCGCCCAAGAGTTCTGCGGGCATTTCAGAACCGGGATCGAGCACTTTGATGAGGTCGTTCTGCAGCCTGAGAAGCTGAGGTTGCGAGCGAAAATTGCGGTAGATGTTGAGATGGTTGGCTGCAAAATCCACTTCAAACTTTCCGAATACGCCGTCGAGCGCGCCGGCCCAGCCCATGATTTTCTGCTTCACATCCCCGACCGCAATGATCCGGCGCGCCGTACCACCAAAAATCTTGCTGACCAGCGCGTACTGCTCGTGCGTGCAGTCCTGAAATTCATCGAGAAACACATCACTGTAGGTTTGCCTGATGGCATTCACTGCCATGGGATAGAAGTCGAGGATCTTTAGAGCCAACGGGATCAGAAGTCCGAACTCGGTCTGGACAGGGTGTGCCTTCCCTTTGGGCACCACTCGAAAACCCGCGTCTAGCGCATCGTCGCCGGTGAGAACAGGACGAAATCGCTCAATAATCCGCTTCGCGAAGCCATGGAACGTGTAGCTGTCGAACCGGCTGGCGTAGTCGGGCCCGCAACGCCGCCAAACCCGTTCTTTGAGGTTGTTGCTCGCATCCACCTTGAAAGCGATGGCCAGAATCCTCTTCGGGTAACGGCATGCCCCCGTGGTCAGCAAGAAGTCAGCGCGCTGGGCAAGTAGTTCAGATTTGCCGGCGCCCGGGCCAGCAGTCAACGCCACGCACTGTTTGACCTCCCTTATGGCTGCCTCCGCATTTGGCTCCAAAACAATGCCTTCGGATGGCTTCCAATCCTCGGCGGAGATCATTCCGACAGCCCTTCAATCTTGGCGATCACAAAGTCTGCTAGACGACTTAGGGATGCGGGCATCTTGGCTATCAACTGATCGTCCGTCAGTTTGGAAAGCGCTTCGATATGTGATTTGGGCTTGCTATCGAGCTTGAAGCGCTTGTGGTATGCGACAAAGTGCTTTCGCTCGATCAACGAGTATTGGAAACGATCGTGATGACTATCGCCCAGCACTGACCTGGTTTGTCCCTGCTTCGGAACAACGAGGCCTTCAGGGGCTAAACCGTACGCAAGCGGATAAGCCCTGAGCATAGAAAAATCCAGATCCATCGGCTCTGAAAAAAATACTCCCAACGGCTCCAGGTTCGCTATGCAGGATTTGTATTTCGGATCCTTCTCAACTTGCAGAATTTTATGGGTCAGATCATTCCATGCAGGTAGACTCTTGAGCTCATCGTCTGTCAGGTACAGATCGCCTGGGCGATGCTTTTTCATCTCCGCCGCAACGTACTTGATACGACCCCATCCCCCACCGAAACGCGCCACATCCAGATCCAGCAGCGTGACGTAGGGGATCTTGAGACCACTCAGCAGCCTCCAGAAGTGATTGATATGGCGACCACCTAGGGGAGCGATGGTGATGGCTGCTTCATCGACCTGCAGATTCTTTGCTGCGAGCAGCCGAGGCAGGACTATTTCCTCACTGTCGCCCTCCCCCAAGATCACCAGGCGGGAAAAATACACTTCTGGATAGGCTTGAACGGCCTCCCTCACGAACTTGTAGGCCTCACCCTTCTCATTGGGTGGCATTTGAATCTTACTAACCACAGTGCAGCGCGACTCGTCCAACCTCAAATACCTGATGGCCGAAGGATCTACTCGCCGAAGCATCGATGGAGCATGAGTTGCAATGAGAGCCTGAGAGTCGGCAAATTTCGAGTCGCCCACCAGCGCTTTGAGGGACGATACGATTCGTCCCAGGTAATGCGGCGACAAGCTGTTCTCAGGCTCCTCCAAGGCAACGATGGTGAACACCGCAGGCCTCAGCTTCTCAGCATCAAAGGAATCGTCATTACCATGCAGCACCGCTCGCCCAACAGCCTGGGAAGACAGAACCAGCGATAGGTACAGCATCGATTTTTGGCCATCGCTAAGCCTTGAGAAATCGACCAACTGCTCGCCATGACCTGGGGAAAACGACACCGAAAGATGGCGCAGCAGTGACTCAATTTCGTTAGCCATGAATGTCACGCTCGGCTGCGTGAAAAACTGGCCCTTGTGGAGCTCTTTCCAAGTCTTGGTCAAGCCGGCACTAAGGCTGAGCACCGATTCATTCTGAGTAAGGCTCTGGGAAATATCCGTAGTGAGCTGCTGGATCGTCTCGCGCTGCTCTGTCCAGTTCACCGCTCTAAGCAAACGCCCGAGCAAGGCGTTCGCTCCATAGGCGATGTGGTCAGCCGGATCCCGGCGAGCTGGAAGGTAGTGAACCTGGATAAAGTTTCGCTCGTTTCTGGGCACCGGGGCAGTGTCGACCGGAACGTCATCTTCATCCACATCAAGGACGTACACGAGGCTCTGCTCGATTTCATCGTCAATGCCGATCGTTGCATCCAGACGGTACCTCACACGGGGCACACCATCAGGGGCATCTAGACGCATATGCCCAAAGTGAGTAGGAATCGTCGAGTGTTCATTCTCGTCGTCACCGAGCTCGGGGAAGATGAACTCAGCTTCAATCCAAAGCGCTCGCTGATCTGGAGCGTCCATTTCATCGTGTGGTACGAAGAAATCCGACTTACGCAATCGCCGTTGATTGGGGTCAAACGAAAAAAGGCGACAAAGCGCTTGGAGAGTTGCGGTCTTGCCAGAGCCGTTCGGCCCGATCAGAAATGTGAGATCGGACAAATCAATAGGGACTGGTTCCGCACCAAACGACTGAAAACCACAGATGCGAACGAACTGAAGCTTCAAAGTAGAATCCTTTCCGTGTGAGGTCAGCGGTGCGGGAAGAGATACGCTTCAATCTCAACCAGACGCTCAATTAGTCCAACCGCAAACATTGCGGGCGCGATCGCGTGAGAATGACCGACGCGATAGGACATACAGCAGCCAGTGGCCCCGAGGCCATTACTACGGCTAGGGGCGGGTCTTTGTAGGACGTGACAAAAGGTCGTTTGCCGCTAAGCGTAGGAAAGCATCTGGCGGATCCTACGCCCCCAGGCTTTATCGTGGATAAAACGTTGATGATCGTGATCACCGTTAATGATCTCGTCCTTGGTCAGGGTCGATAGGACTTCCCAATCCTCACCAAACTTATAGGTGGCGTTGTCCAAATGTGAGCTCTCAAGGAGGTAAATCCCGCGCTTGGAAAAGCCAAAGACGAAGTAGCCTTGGTAGCCTCCTCGGCCCGTCGCGAAGAAATCAGGCTCGAACCGAGTGATCTCCCTGATCCGGTGTTCGATCACCCCCTGCTCTGACGCCCGCAGACCGGCCAGATAGGGTTTTACGATGGCCTCAGCGCTCTTCCAAGGATATTTACCAGGGGGAAGCAAATCCCACTGCAACTGACGTGCCTGCACCTTCGCGATGCGCTGACGCTCAACGTCGAAGATCTCAAACTCCTGGAAGAATTCAAGCATGAGGTTCGCCAGGTGAATAAGCGCCGTAGGCGGCTCATCGACTTCCACCCGGCGAGTCACAATGTACTCCTTCCCATCGATGACACTTAGAGAAAGGCGCTCCATGGGAGGGCGAACAAAATCGATGGGATACACATCCATTGTTCGAATTTGCACACCGCTGTGCTCTTGACCATGCCAGTCTTTCCAGCTCCGGTATTGCGGCACTGATTTTTTGATTAGCGGGAGATCTCGCCTTTTAATCTCCTTGCCGCGAGCATTGAATTCGCTGATTTTTCCAATCACCGCAGGAAGGATCGAATCACCGTCTTTTTCGAGGTGAGCAATCGCCAGCCGCGCCTGGACGTCTTGATCGACTTTGTCTCGCTCAATCACAAACAGCATCTCGCGAGCACCATGCGAGTGCGCGATGATTCTGTTGACGCTATTGATTGACTTGCCTGTGACCATTGCTTTCGTCCTCGCCATCCGTGAGAGAAGCCAAAGGTAGCATACTGCCAGCAGAACTGAAGTGACTAGTCGGTTGGCCCAGAGCCATGTGTCTCATGCTCAATCTTTGGGTTGCTCTGGCGGTTCCTGTTGCATAATGAGCTCTCACAACCAATCAGATCCTCCACTTGAGGAAGCCGAAATAGGGGGCAGTAGTTCGCCTCCATTTCGCGGTCGACCGTGCTATCACTTTTCTCTACGGGGTAGATTGGCAAGTACCTGCATCATTCCAGCCAATGACTCAACCAGCGACTCAAGCATTTGACGCCCTTGCGTCACGGGATCAGCTTGTTGATCAACACCGACCAGCTCAAACGCTTCGGCAAACCCCGAAGACGGTAAATGCGCATCAGCCTGCCTCAGTTCCTTTATTCCAACCAACACCTTGGTCAGCGCCCTCGCTTCATCCGAGGTCGCTCCGCGCTTCATCAAGCCAGCTTCCAAATGCTTTATAGACCCTGAATTCGTCTTTCCAGATTGCGCCCCCATCGCGGTCAACGCATCCCCATCAAGAGATTCAACCGTCAGCCTCGCTAGATCTTTGGCAAGCTCAAGTACTCCAGTTTTCTCCAAGGAGCGGAACCGGTGAACACGCTTAAAAATTTCATCAGTCGCGTGGTGTGGGGAGAACAGCGGCTTTCCACTGACTTTCTCAAACGTGGCATTGATCTCGTCGTAGGCCGGACGCAGCCGCGCCTCAGCCGCTTTCGTCGCCGCCGGGAGAGCCGTGGCCTGCGATGCCAATAGCTCCTCCGAAACCCCACCGTCAGGAACTACGTTTGCACCCGCCCATACGCGCTGCTGCCAAGGTGGAAGCTGGCCAATGTCCTTGGCATATACGTTGATCAACCCAAGAGAGTTCAGACCGAAATGGACGCTATCCCCGCATGAGATCCCGATGGCGCCGGTGTCCCGGGTATACCACCGCAAGCTAGAGCCCCGGTAGCTGCCGAGCAAAGCTGTAACGTGCGGGCGGAACCACAGCCAGCCCCCAGCGGAGGCAAGCTCGTCACCGCTAACGCGCTCGCCGGAGCCATTTATAGCGAAGTCCACCTTGGTCAGCGGCGCTTCACCCTTAACTCGTTCGCTTATACGCCCTGGCTCAACAACCTCGGTCACCCAAAGCGAACCACTCAGGGAATGGAGCTTTCTCCCCTCGTGCTGGATCGACCAGGATTTTGACTCGACAGAGTCGTCGTCGGGTAAACCGAGCTTGGGCACGTCGTCATCAGCGTCGACGTCTGTGCGCGAGACATGGAAGACTCCCGTTGAGGAGCCATATGGCTTACCACCTTCATGAATTTCAGAATTGACTCCCTCCCACTCCCTTCCATCCTTTTTCTCCTGCACGAATGCCGAAGCCCAGTCGATATGGGATGCATCCGACACAGTTTGAATGCGACTTCGGAAGCTGGCGAGCTGTAGGTACATGCCACGGGCCTTCAAGTAATCACGGAGGTGCTCAGTGCGCGCCTCTAAAAGCACAGGCTTACCGTGCTCGTCACGCTTAAGTCTCACGACCTCCAGGAAACCCTCGACTGGCCTCAACCAAACGTCGCCTTCGCGCTGCAGGCCCAGTGAGATGACAAAATCCTGATGCAGATGCCACTCATTCGGCGCCGCACCATCGAAGTTCTGCTCAATAACCAATCCAGTGCCTATGGCATCAGAGTGATGACTGGCCCAGTCACCCGCCCAATAGTAAGTTTTTACGAATGCAGGCTCCGCTGGGGCCACTGGTTGAGGAGCTGCTGACTTCGCTGAGCGAGTGCTTAGGGACACGTTCAGGTCTGTGAATGGCACACGGAAGCTTGCGAGCGATTTCCGCTGCTCAGTGGCAGTTGGACTCGGACTCTGTGACGTGTCGTGGGCATGTTCTTTCGGCCATACACGATGCGATTCTTCGCCGCCGGCAAAGGTGTTACCACCAAGGTCGCCCCAACTCAGTTTGGATACTTCATCACGATGCAGTAGGTCGAACATGACCGAGCCAACGCCGAAGTACTCTTCAACGTAGCCTTCATAGCCGTAATCCCCCTCCGACGTCATCGTCCAATCAGCACGCAGTGGAATCCAGACTTTGTCCGAAACGGACGACTTCCGGATTTTGGTCATTTCAAACCAAGCCTGCGGCTTGCAGATAGCTGTCTTTGGAATTACCGACATCGCAGCTCCAACGTTCCCTTTTAAAACGATGACGGCCACCAGGTCGCTTTCATGGTCGGTCTGAGCCAGACACTCCCGCAACGCTCCGCGCAACCCGGCGTGCGGGATTTTCTGGTCAACCGCTTCTGCAGGGAAAAAAGTACCGGGGCTGTCGAAACCGTTTTGGTCATAACGCCACAGGACAAAGCTCGGGCCTTGGGCGACAACGGTATCCGTGCGACTAAGATCGCTCCAAGTACCGCGCCAGTGCTCTGCGATAGCTTGGGCTTGCACATTCGCATCCGCAGGCGGAACCGCCACCTTTGGGTCGCCGTCAATAGTGTCCGTGCCTACCTCGCCCACCTCTACCTCGTGATCCCTGCCCATCAGCCCCTCGCCTCTGCTGCCTGCTTGTCAAAGAGTAATTTAACCACGGGCCGTGACGCCTGTTGTAAAAGCGTTCTTCATCCCGACACCGTGACGGTAGCATCAGGGACGAAGAGGAAGGGGCATCCGGCGGAGTGCGACATCCCATCGCCTCAGCCTCCCGCCGCGCACGACTGGGACGTTAGTAACTCCGCCCACGGTTGGCCCTCGTTACCATTTAATAACAAGGCTAGGGCGTGACAGCCCCCCGAGTAATGGTTGTCTTCAAAGATAATAATGCTCAAGCAATTGAAACGGGTGCGTCAGGGGCGTATGGCCGACGAAATTACACAATCGAATCCACTTCTCAGCAGATGGGAGCCATAGCTCCCACGCTTTTTTGCTTTTCGTGAACTGCTGATAATTCAGCTGAGAGATGCGAGAGATTGCCTGGCGTCAGATCCAGCTTGCGGTGAGCATCATTTGAAAAAAAGTACTCCAACTATTCGTCCGCTGCGCCGAGCCCGCGCACTCACTCGCTCTCCACTAATAGCTTTTTTTGGAGGGGGCATAATTCTTGACTCTATAGCATCACAGGCACTGAAATAACTTCCTCACTTTATCCATCAGTTGGGCATCGCAAAAACTTTCCATATCCAAAGTGGAAATCAAGGCTTGAATCTGGGCTTCGCTTCCAAGTTCAAATGACATTATTTTTTCAATCTGCTCTGTCGTCAAATAACGCGCCAAGTATTGAAATGGGTTAAGACCTTGTGGGACGTGACCCAGTATCGCACTCCAACTCATCCTTCGACTCAGACCATCATGAGTTCGCTTGTAATCAAAATAGCGCTTCAAAGTCTCAGCATAATTTACGAGCACTACACCTTTATGCCACTCGTAGAAAGCCTTCACCTGCTTGGCGTACTCAGCTAAAGCAGCGCCAACATCGATATAGTTCTCTGAACTTTCGATAAATGCCCTAGCCTCAGATGTCCATCTACCCCATACAAGGAGATTGTCGCGGGTTACCACGAATCGAGTGACGCGACTCCCTTTCTCAAAATCGTAGTCAATCCTCCAGTTGGCCTCAGCAATCCGCCAGTGAGAGTTGTAATTGCGTAGATCTTGAAGGAATTTATGCAAGCCGGGCGTTGAAAAACAAGAAACCAACTTATGAGTAAAGCCCGCCACGGGATATTTCTTTTCGAACACTCTTGAGACCTCAACCAAAGCCATAACAGAGGTCGTGGTATAAAAGAGCTTTCTCTTCACCTCTCTAGTAAAATGCTCTGCATTCGTTCTATTCGTCAAATCCCAGAAGCCAGACTCTTGTGTTTTCTGCGCAAACAAACTAATAACTCTGAATAGATCTTCCGCACTACTCTGAAAGATCCAGACCGTATCATCCAGCTCCTTCACTGCTTGCCACAGCTGTCCTCCTTCAGTTTCCTCGATTGAAAGCCGAGCATCAGTAAACTTATGCATGATTGCAGATCGAATATCGTCGACAGACCATGGCTCAGGAATTGTGTCGAGGTAACGAGTCATAGAACCTTATTCGTATGGTTAAGTACTGTAACTTTAGCTTACACTTGAATAGCATCCGGGGAGTGGTTTCGACTGTCGGCCAAAAGACGAATGTGATGAACAACGACCGCTCACGATTATTGAGTCTAATGAGCCGGTTTAGACTCGAAGAACCTGACCACAGAAGCGAGCACATGAGCGGGCATGTTCTCCTGTACGACCTGATCAACATGGGGGGTCAGAACAGGTAACCAAGCATCAGCCTCGGTTCGAATAACGGTGCGGATGTATCGTTTGGTGACCTCTATGTCCATATGGCCAAGCTGGATTCTCAGGGCTTCATGAATGTCGTGAGCATACGCCAGATTGGGCTTCAAGCCATGAGCTTTGAAGTAGTGGTAGACCACATAAGTCGCATAGGTATGGCGCAGGTGATGAGGAGTGATCCGTCTACCTACCACGCTGGAGGCATCCCTGAATGCTCTCCAGATATCGTGAAACTCGACTGGTTTACCCACGGCAGTCAGCCACAACGGGGCAGTCTCACCTGGGAACCGTTTAGCGAAGAGCTTGAGACGCTCCTTGCGATGCCCAGCAATGTATTCGGTATGTAGGCGCTTGAGAGACTCAGTAAGGACTGAACACCTCAACAAATGCTTTTTGCCTTTCGGCATATAGGTGAGCTTCTGGAACGTTACGCCCATCGCTTTCAATTCGGGATAGCGAAGCCATCCGGGGTTTCTTGTATCGCTACCTAAAGGCACCTGAACAACACCTCCGATACGCAGCCCGGTAGTCACCATCATGAAGGCGATGAGATCGTAAACTGGGTCAATTTCAGTCAACGCAGCTGACAGCCCTGCGTATTCATCATTGCTGAGAACGACATCCTTGTAATCCAGGATATGCACCTCTGGCTCCAACCCTGGGTCCGATCTGTCAGCCCTGCCCGTGTGCCTGGATGGAGCAACGATAGATTTACTGGAATGGTAGTTTGAGGGCCCTTGGATTTTTGGCGGAAACTCAATCATGCAGACGATCGTGGCTTCTTCACACCAGTCATAGAAAGCTCGCCACGAGCGGTAGTAGGCATTGATAGATTGAGACAGCACGCCACTGTCCTTCAAAGCCCTCTTGAAAGCAGCCATGTGCACTTCGTACGTTGCCTCATCGAATCGCACTCCCATGTCCGCGCAGCAATCGAACCAGATTTTCAGATGTTTGAAATTGTTGACTATCGTTGTTGGCTCTCGACGCCCTCCTCGTCTCATTGACGTCTTTCGCAGGTGAACGAGGTAGTGGGCCAACGGATAGTGCAGCACACCATTGATGTGTGGGATGGGCGTCCCATCTGTGTGCGTGACAGATTCAACGTACATGGGCACCTCTCATACGCGTAGCATAATGATTTCGTCGAATGATTCATCACTTCCAACAAGTGATGGATGCTCGACAGACCTATGCATGGCACGCAGTTTGGTGACTGGCACCCGTCTGACCTCTTCTCGTGTCCTGTTTCGGGATTCAAGTGTTTTCAGCTCAGCACAGAAAACTACCGCGACCACCTTGGTCTTCTCATACTGCCGAGCAAGATCCAGAAGCTCATAGCGATCACTTTGCGTGAGGTTGCACGCATCAAACAAAATCGTGAATCCACGACTGCCGCTGAAGCTTCTGCACCAGGTAGACTTCCCACTCGCAGGAGCACCAATGGTAATGAATAGTGTCTTGTCCACCGGCCTAGTCAGTGCATCCCGCACATGGTTGAGCGCTTGAACCCAAGCTTTTTTCAGCGAGAGCTGATCGTTCCCATGCCGCTCGGCATCGGGACTGATTATCAGAGGCTTGCTCTGAAGGTTGACGATCACAGGAGCTGCCTCTTGGAGCTGTACAGACTTAGCCTCAAGCCTACGCGTGCGATCTTCCAGCTCATCAACCTTCTTCTGACTAGCAGACAACAGCATCTGTAGGCGCTCTTTGATGTGCTTAAGATCCCTAACATTCTCAAGCAAGCTGTAATTTTCAATGAGCGCATTGTGTAGCTTGGTTGCTACCGGAACCTCGCCGATCTCCTGACCAGGATTTTTCTGAAGCTTGCGGAATGAGGTGATTTCCTCGCCGAGCTGCACCCACTGTTTAATGGTCTCTTTGTCCGGAGTGTTGATTTTACCGTACAGGTACTTTCTATCGATGTTGGCTCGCTGAGCTATCGAAGAAATCGTCACTTTCGCGCCAGTTGACTGAAACTCGATTTTCATCTGCTCGAAAGCAGCACGAGCCTCTGCCAGACGATTTCTGTTATTCATCATTTCACCGACTCCAGGATGGGAGTGTAGAGTTCAACGAACTCCCGCGCGGATGCCATGATATGCAGATTCTGGGCGTAGTCCTCGTCAATGGCTCCGGCGATAAGCGACTTATAGAAGCCCATCGATTGCTCCAGGGCCTGAGACTCGAATTGCGTGATAAGGCAATGGTCACATTTCGCCCCGACGCATTTGCTTACGAACGGCAAGCCTCCAGCGTGATGCGGACTGGCCGTTATCTCATCGAGCTGGATGGCTGGGATCAAATTGACGCATGGCTTCTCGGT
The DNA here is from genome assembly GCF_963970525.1 of Pseudomonas sp. EA_65y_Pfl1_P113. Lineage (NCBI taxonomy): Bacteria > Pseudomonadati > Pseudomonadota > Gammaproteobacteria > Pseudomonadales > Pseudomonadaceae > Pseudomonas > Pseudomonas sp. EA_65y_Pfl1_P113. The sequence goes on along the minus strand of NZ_CAXAQM010000019.1, from coordinate 91,892 downwards.
CTCGTCATTAGGGTCGAACGCGCAGATCGACAATGGTGTGAGCAGAAAATGCATGGAGCCGTGCATTGCACGTTCGCGCAGGTACTCTCGCATCGTCGCGCCGAGCTCATCACCCGTGATCCCCTCGAAAATGGGATCTTGCTGAATCCCCGACTTCAGGCGCTCGCCCGCTCCGCCAGCGAGCTTTCCATCCTGAGCCGACCTCCCGATTGAATTCACAATCTTGAGAGATTGCTCGACCAAGACCTCTTGGCGCGCCTCAACGATCAATGGATTGTTTCGCAGGTACATTTCCGTCATGTTCATCGAGCGGTGGGAAAACAAGCGCATGACCAGCAATGGCCCCAGAACAGGGCTATTCATGACAAACCAGCCGGCGATGGTTTTGCGAAACTGATGCGGGTGCGGCTCATAGTCGACACCGATATCACGCGCAAACGCTTTGACGTAGTTGACGAGGCTCTGAGTGTTAAGTTGACCACTCACATGGTCAGATTTTTCATTAGACTGGAGTGGCGTGAGGAGGTAATCCTCACGACGTTTCAGCGTTCCGAGCGCTTCCAAAACCTTCACAGCCTGGTAGGTAGTTTTGGGTACTGGAATCGAAATGACCTGCCCCTGCTCGTACTCCCTGCTCGTTTTACGGACAGTCACTGTCAGCCGGTAGAAGTCCTCAACGCCCATCGTCAGATCGGGTACACAGCACCCAACCCTGAGATTTCGGATCTCCCAACTTCTCATCCCCGTGGTGAAAAGAATGATGGTGATCGCCGCCCTTTTTATGTGAGACAGGCTTCGCTCAGCATCTTTCCGATCGAGCCGGTAGGTGAACTTATCGGGATAGGACGGGGCAGCATATCGGCTAAACTCAAACTTGAATGGCAAACCATGGCTCAACTCTTCGAAGCTAATTCCGCGTGCAACGCAAGTTTTCTCAAGACGCCCTTTGGTCACGATGCTGCCAGAATTGTGTTGAACGATCCCTTCGTAAATGACCTGGTAAAACTGTATTAGTGGCGCGGAATACTTCTCCACATATTCCAAAGCAGCATTTGCTATCGGGAAAGCATACTCCAAGGGAATGGCCTGCCAACCAGAAACATCCTCCGGCAAAGCAAGCTCTTCATCAGGCTCAAAGTCCTTGAAATCGACAAGACGCTTGCCATCAAATGGATCGCTAGCCAGTCTCAAGAATGAGGGCAGCAAACCGTCTCCTATTGATAGCTTCCACCACTCGGAAAGTAATCGCACCTTGTCCCACTTGGTGTTGTCATGGAATCCTGAAGAACTGATTCCATTGAGGACATCCTGAAACTGATCCTGCGCCAGCTCTCTTGGCAATTTGAAATATCCGCCATCATGCTGAGCGACCAAGCAACCGTGTTCACCAAGCCAAGCCACAACCTCTTTCGCCGAAGAAAAAATATTGTACACGGTACGTGGACTGCGCTCTGTGATGGCATGGCGACCCAATAGGCAGAACGCGATCAATTTCAACACCATCACGAGAGGGAAGTGGGTACGTGCTGAGGAGCCGACTATCGATTCGAAATTGATTAAATACCCCAAGCCCTCCTTACGAAAATCCCAAGTATTCTGCCAGAAGAAACTCGCTTGGCTTACAGACGTGTTTTTCAACCGTTCCAACTCATCATTGAGCAGCTCCCAGTAATCTACTGGGGCTGAGTCAAAATTTCCGTTGCTGTGGGCCGAATGACTACTGCTGTTATTGGCGCCGCTAGAAATATTGGCTCGGGTGGTGATGTTAGTTTTGGTCGACATATAGTTATCCTAGAACGATTATTGCCGGCAGAAATACAGCGCCGCTATTTGCAGATGCCCAGGCCTCAGCAACAGCGTCGTGGTCTGACCATTTCGTTAGCAGGTCGTGAGCGCGGGCATGCTTGCGTCCGTACTCAGTCTCCCAGCGCTCGCCGCTCATGGTGGGTCGCAGCGATTCATACTGGAGGATCCGGGTGGCAATCCTCGGCAGGTGCTGTTCGAACACCCGACTCTGGCTACATCCCATGCACATGTCGTATTCGTGGCAGCTTGAGCCAGTCGCTACCATGGCACCTTCAAAATCTGGCTCGGTAGGGTCAGCGCATGACGCGTAGAAACCCGCCACATCTGTGGATGCCGATTGCTCAGAGTCGCTCAGCATGACTCCTCGGAATTTGCGAGCCTCCTCAAGGTACTTGTGCTGAAGGGTAAAGATCGCGATATCGGTGATCCTTCGGGATGCACCTTGGGCGAGGTAGCTGCCCAATGTGGTATCAAAACTCTTGTGGTTCAAAGCATTCGACAGGGTCGCGTGAAGCTCCTGGTGGTTTCGGGACTCACCAATGGCCTTCATCAGCTCCTTGTCAGCAAACACCTTCCGGAACCGACGGGAGTCGAGGTTCGTAACACGCTCCTTTGTGAGGTTGCCAGAGGCATCTGTCTTCAGATCCCAAATTTCATGGCGCTTGAGGAATGTCTTCGCGTCGAAGTTGAAGATGCCTTCCTGACGGTAATCCCAGGCCTTATCGTTACGAAAGTACAGCCAAAGAGAGTCAGCCGATTTCGAACTTGCCATCGCCGACAAAGGCTCCGTATACCACAGCAAGAACGATAAAATAGGATAGATGCCCTCATCTGAAATAGTGATGTAGGTATCATCAATTTCAATTACACCGAGTCCTTTGCCACGACCTTTGTACCCCCGTAACCTGCACTTATTTGGATCAAATGGATCTTTCCAGTCAAGCGGAGAAATGGTGAAACCCTTGACTGTGTAACGACGCTTCCACGTCATTACGACCTCTAAATTTTTACCTGAGAAAATCAAGAGAAAAATAAGAAATGGAAACAACGACTCCCTGCTTGGAACCTCCCTCTCAGCCAGACTCATCAAATGATAGGTACCGGGTAATTTCGGGTTTGGACACATATAGGGAAAAGATGCTTCAAACACTGATTGATAAGTAGAGTCCCAGTCCCACCCTGACAAATCTAATTGGTATTGGGCAGAAGCAAACGAAGTGAGGTTCACGTCGCTAGCGCGAAATGAAAGCTCATTGCGGTACACATCAAATACCCGGCCTAAGTACTCATCATGCAGAGCGTAATTCGCATTACCGTAAGGATCTTCCATGATCTGGGAAAACTCTTTGGCATTATTCATCAACGCTTCAATGTCAGAGGTGACAGCACTTATTAGCTGATACATCACCGCATCACTGTAAGGTGCCAACGCTTCAGGAGCATCTGCCGTATAAACTGGGAGGACAAAAGTGTTGGGCATTAAGGTGGTGCCCATGATTCGCTCAATGACTATGCTGCAACGACGGAACATTGATGCCTTATACCGGCTGTCCATGTCCACCAAACGCATGTCTGCTCTCCACTCGCACATGAGAAGGAAGTTCAGATCTTCCGGGCCATTGAGCTGTACCTGCTTCCGTCGACAGAACTCAAAGAACATCCCGACGGCGTTTCGCTTGTAAGAACCCTCAGCCTTAGAGCAGCGGCTTTCGAAGCATACGGTTTTCAAACCACGCCCCATGGCATTGACTGCCCAAGAGAACTCGTCTTTGTGTTCGGAGTAGAAAACACGATGACGATTCCCAAGCGTGAATAGTTCATGTGGCGAAGCACTCAGGGAGTCGATGGTGAGAGATACGAGTTCTCCACTCCTCTTCCCTGATTGAGGCCGCCAGCGCCAGACCTTGGAAAACGGGTACAGACCATCCTCTTCCTTCAGATCTAGAGAGTGAAGACTCCCCTCCTCATCAATGACTTTTTGAACGTTGTGCTGTGTACGTTTGCGGCCCATCTGAAGCTCCCTAGATCAACAAACCTATAGTACATAAGTTTATGAGCCAGGGCGCCAAACCCGGCCATGGCGGGATCCTGCCCAAGCACAAAGTCACCCAGGAAATTGCCGATACCCGCGGCATCATGATGGGCGAAGACTGCATCTCGCCGTCGCGCCACAGCGCGTTTTCCACCCCTATCGAACTGATGCAGTTCATCGCCCAACTGCGCGAACTGTCCGGCGGCAAACCGGTAGGCTTCAAGTTCTGCCTGGGTCACCCGTGGGAATTCATGGGCATCGCCAAGGCCATGCTCGAAACCGGCATCCTGCCGGACTTTATCGTAGTGGATGGCAAGGAAGGCGGCACCGGCGCCGCGCCCGTGGAGTTCACCGACCATATCGGCGTACCGCTGCGCGAAGGCCTGCTGTTTGTGCACAACACCCTGGTGGGCCTGAACCTGCGCGACAAGATCAAGCTCGGCGCCAGCGGCAAGATCGTCAGCGCGTTCGATATCGCCAGCGTCCTGGCCATCGGCGCCGATTGGGCCAACTCGGCGCGCGGCTTTATGTTCGCGATCGGTTGCATTCAATCGCAGAGCTGCCACACCAACAAATGCCCGACCGGCGTTGCTACCCAAGATCCATTGCGTCAACGTGCGCTGGTGGTCCCGGACAAGGCCCAGCGCGTATTCAACTTCCATCGCAACACGCTCAAAGCGCTGGCGGAAATGCTCGCCGCCGCCGGCCTCGATCACCCCTCGCAACTGTCGGCCAAACACCTGGTACGACGTATGTCGGCGACTGAGATCAAGTTGTTCTCGCAGTTGCATGTGTTCCTCAAGCCCGGTGAATTACTGACCGGTGAAGTGAACGGTGAGTTTTACTCGCGCATGTGGCAGATGGCGCGGGCAGATAGTTTTGAGCCCCATGAAGTGGCTGCCGCCTAAGGACCGTTAACGTGTTGAAAGTCATCGCCGAAGATTTCATCAAGCCCGAACACCTGGAAACGGTGCGCCCCTGGTACGAAGAACTGGTGGAAAAAACCCGTCAGGAACCGCTGTGCATCGCCTACGACCTATTTGTCGACCAAAAAGACCCGGGGCATTTTATCTTTGTCGAGCAATGGCCTGACCAGGCGGCGCTTGATACACATTGCCAGACCGAGCACTTCACCCGGCTGGTTCCACAGATCAATGCGTATGAAGCCAAGCCGTGCAGGGTGCTGTTGATGGCGGTGTTTTAGATCACTGCGCTTATTGAGGGTTTCATGAGTGAGGGTTTAATCACCTCACTCACACACCTCAGAAAGGTCAATAGCTTGCGGTGAACAAATAACATACTGATTGAGTAGGTAATCCCCCCCAACCTCATGCCGAATTAATTTCCACGTTGCAGGCACTTGCAACCGGCCCTGCATCTGGTCAGTAAAAGGCAATAACCAAACGCGGCCGTTTGTGGAGACCAAATTTTCGAGACGATCAATGTAGGTAGCACCCGTATATTTGATCATCGGCGCAGTAACGTTCTCACCATCAGGGCGCCCAGAAGTTCCATCTTTTCCAGGCGGAGTATACAAACGGATCGATCTGTTTTTTTGATTATAAAAATTCGCAGCATAAAAAATATATACATAACCCGTAACCAATACATCCCCCTCTATTGACTCCTTATTAAAATATTGCATAAGCCTGGACAACTGATTATCAGCAATACGATAAGGATTATCCAGTGAGTACTGTTGATTATATACCTTATAAACCCCATAACCTTCCACACTGAGAACGGTGCAGAGCAGGGCCACCAGCACCTTGCTATTCTTCAATCTGTCGAGTGCAACAGCCATTATCAAGGGCATCATCAGTGCTGAAAAAAACAGATACCGTTCCACAAAAACCGGCGTATATAAAGATATTAATGCTGCAGCAGCAACTGTTAAAAGCCCGTTTACCACGAGCAGAATCTCAAACCGGAAACTGCTCAGCCTTTTGAACAACACACTGAATGCCAACATCAGATACAACAGAGGCAGCGTCCAAAACACAAACGTTTCATAAGTTCTACCGTCGTTTACCGTTAAAAACCTCCACACCGCGGAGGGCAGACTGTAAATATCAATCGGACGTACCCAACCGGGTCCGAACTGTGAAAGCTGCTTGAACATCGATGGCAACCACGGCGTGTAAAAAACCATCATCATCACATTCGCCGACCACCATGCCAGACGGTTGATACGACGAAGCCCGCCCAAGCGCGGGTGACGAATCAATAGCAGATACAGCCAGTGCGAACAGGCACACAATACGGAGAAGTAGTGCGTATAGAACCCAGCCACCATTAACACCGCATAGATCACCATGTATCGCTTTCGTGACGGGTAGACAACCCAATAAACCAACGCAATCGTAGCACCCAGTAAAAATGTACCGAGCATTGAGTACATCCTAATGTCCTGGCTGTACCGCACGGCAATCGGCAACACAGCCAGTAACACGCCTGCCATTAATGCCGCGCGACGTGTGGAAATCAATAGCGTCAGCCATATTCCCAGACCAACATTTATCGCTCCGAATATCGCACTCAACCCACGGGTCCACACCAGATCATTGGAACCGATCAGCGCGACCCAGCTCTGTAGAACAAAGTAATAAAGAGGTGGATGAACATCTCGACCGCTCAATATCCAGACTATTTTTGGTGGGTATGAGATCAGCTCAAGTGTGAAACCTTCGTCCGACCAGACAGAGGCATCGGTCAATCTGAAAACCCGAATAAGCAACGCAAAAAAAACAATCGCGAGCACCCACCACCATTGACAAAAAAATCCGGTTATTGAGCGCTGCGCAGGTATCAGTCTCATCTCAAAACACCTCCAGCAGAATGCTTTGCCAATGTTGTTTTTTCCAGGTTGACAACTTCTTTCACCACATACCTCGGCCTATGCTTGGCCTCCATATAAATCCGCCCCACATACTCCCCCAATATTCCGATCCCGATAAGTTGCACCCCACCCAAAAATAGAATTGCCGTCATGATCGACGGGTACCCCGGCACGACATTGCCAAACACCACCTTGTCCACCACCAGATACCCGGCATACACCAACGCCACCAACGAAATGCACCCGCCGATATAACTCCACAGTCGCAACGGCAAGGTGCTGAACGAGGTGATGCCATCCAGCGCCAGGTTCCACAGTTTCCACGCATTGAACTTGCTCTGGCCGGTGGTGCGCGGGGCGCGGTCGTACTCAATGATGACCACGCTGAACCCAGCCCAAGACAACACGCCTTTCATGAACAGTTGCTGCTCGGGCAGCGCCTTGATCACGTCCACTACCTTGCGGCTCATCAACCGGAAATCACCGACGTTTTCTTCGATATGGGTGTAGGAAATAAGGTTGAGCAGGTGATAGAACAACGACGCACTGTGGCGTTTGAGATAGCAGTCGCTGGAGCGATCGCGGCGTTTGGCCAGCACCACCTCGGCGCCGTTGCGCCATTCGTTGAGCAAGCGCGGGATCACGTCTACCGGGTCTTGCAGATCCACATCCATGGGTATTACGGCATCACCGGTGGCGTACTCAAGCCCGGCAAACAGCGCGGCCTCCTTGCCAAAGTTGCGCGATAGATTGATCAGCACAACATCGCTGTCGCCCCTGGCCAGCGCCCGGGCATGCTCGGCCGTGCAGTCAGTGCTGCCATCGTTGATAAACACTATTTCGACACAGACGCTCTGCAACCCAGGTTCTTGGCGCACCGCACGGTAAAACAGCTCGATCGCCAGTTCTTCGTTGAACACCGGCACAATCAACGAAACCCTCATTGCCCGCGCTCGCGAAAAACCACACAGCGCGACAGCAGGAAACCACAGACCAGACTCACCAGTGAAAACACCACCACGGTGACAATCCCCGGCACACGCCAGCGATCCGCCAAGCCGCCCACCACCAGGCTCAGGCCGCCCATGCAAGCCATGAATAACAGGTAGTGCAACCAAGAGGCGGGCATGGCAAAGGTATAAAGAGCATTCACATAAAACGAGAAAGAGGCCGCAACGCAAAACGCCAAGAAGTTACTCAACGCCTGGCTCAGTTCAAACGCCGCCCTGAACACAAAAAACAGCTGCCAATGGATCACCGTATTGGCAACTCCAATCACCGTGTAGCTGGAGAATCCCTTCCACAATCTGGTCATGCCGTCGTCCCGTTGTGCCTTCCTTCAGCAAGCCACGGCACCGGTGCTTCGTCTACTGTCAGAATTAACAGGTACACGCCGCACACATTTGAGACATTCAGTAATACCCAGCCTTTGCAATTGCTTACAAATACCGCCAACCTGCGCCCGCCCGACGTGCGGCGTACGACAACACCCGCGTGCGCCTGTCATTACTAAACCTTTCGTACAAGAGCCCGCTGCCATGCTGAACGGACGCGACCCGCGCATCGATTTTTTTCGGGGCCTGGCGTTGATCTTCATTTTCTGGGATCACGTCCCCCACAACCCGCTCGGCCAGATCACGCTGCGCAACTTCGGCTTCAGCGATGCGGCTGAGGTGTTTGTATTTCTCGCCGGCTACGCGGCGGTATTGGCCTACGGCAAGATCCTGCAACGCGATGGCTATTGGATTGCCTCGCTGAAAATCCTGCGGCGTGCCTGGGTGTTATATGTGGTGCATATCTTCCTGCTGGCGATGCTGATGGGCATCGTGTTCTTCGCCAACAGCCACGTGGAAACCCGCGACCTTGTCGAAGAGATGGGCCTGACGCACTTCGTCACCCAACCGCAGCAAGCGCTGACCGATGAGCTGCTGCTGCGTTTCAAACCCAACCTGATGGACCCGTTGCCGCTCTACATTGTGCTGCTGGCAGGGCTGCCGCTGGTGTTGCCGTTGATGCTGCGCAATACCTGGGCAGTGGTGGCCGTGTCTACGACGCTCTACTTGCTGGCGCCGTGGATGGGCTGGAACCTGCGGGCGATTGCCGATGGTGTCTGGTACTTCAACCCCGTCACTTGGCAACTGCTGTTCATACTGGGAGGTGCGGCGGCGCTCTACAGCCGACAAGAACGGCCGGTGGACACCCGGCCACTGCGCCGCCAGCCGATGTTTGTCGCGGCAACGATTTATGTGTTGATGGCCGGCGTGCTCACGCTGTCCTGGCGCTGGCCGCAGATCCACGATGCGCTGATGCCGTCGATGATCAGCGACCTCATCTACCCCATCAGCAAGACCGACTTATCACCGCTGCGCCTGCTGCACTTCCTTGCCCTGGCTTATGTCACCGCCAAGCTGCTGCCGGGCCGTGGCTGGACCGAAAACTGGCTGGCGCAACATACCTGTCGCATGGGGCGTTATTCGCTGGAGGTGTTTTGCCTGGGCGTCGTGCTCGCGCCGTTGGCGGACATGATCAATGCCATGGCCGGGGATGCCTTGGCGATTCAATTGCTGACCGCTGTGGCCGGTGCTGCACTGATGGGGTTGCTAGCGCTGTGGCTGGCGTTCAACAAGCGCCTGGATCAGTCGCTCAAGGCAAGCGTGCACGCGGGATAGACTGGATGACCCGCTGCACGCAGCGGGCCATTTGTGGCGTCAGGCCGAACGCACCGGCGCCGCAGTCGCGTTGTTCGGTTGCAGCTTGAACACGTAGAACAGCACCGTCAGCAGCACCAGGAAGGCCGGCCCCACATACAACGCCACGCGAGTATCCGGGAAGTACGCCATCAGGCCCACCACCAGCACCAGGAACGCCAGCGCCAGGTAGGAACTGACCGGGTAAAGCCACATGCGGTACTTGAGACCGGCCTGCTCAGCGGGACTCAGGCTTTTGCGGAATTTGAGCTGGGCCAGCAGGATCATCAGCCAGGTCCAGATCGCGCCAAAGGTAGCGATGGACGTTACCCAGACGAATACTTGGTCCGGCACCAGGTAGTTGAGCAGCACGCCCAGCAACAAAGCAAAGATCGACAACAACAGCGCCTTGCGCGGCACGCCATTGCTCGAGGTGGTGCCAAAGGTGGCCGGTGCCTGCCCGTTCTGCGCCAGGCTGTAGAGCATGCGCCCCGTGCTGAAAATACCGCCGTTGCACGACGACAGCGCCGCCGTGATCACCACGAAGTTGATGATGCCCGCAGCGGTCTTGATGCCCAAGCGCTCGAACGTCATCACGAACGGGCTGCCCTGAGTGCCGATTTCATTCCACGGGTAGATCGACAGAATCACAAACAACGCACCGACGTAGAACAGCAGGATGCGCCAGAACACCGAGCCGATAGCGCTTGGAATCGTCTTCTGCGGGTTGCGTGCTTCACCGGCGGTGAGGCCGATCATCTCGACGCCCAGGTAGGCAAACATCACCATCTGCAGCGACATCAACACGCCTTGCACGCCGTTGGGCATGAAACCGCCATGGGCCCACAGGTTGGAAATACCCAGCGCCACGCCGTTGTTGCCAAAGCCGAACGCGATGATGCCGACGCCGCCGATGACCATCGCAATGATGGTGACGATCTTGATCAACGCGAACCAGAATTCGAATTCACCGAAGGCTTTTACTGCGATGAGGTTGATCGTACCCATGCTGATCAGTGCCGCCAGGGCCCAGATCCAGCGCGGCGTGTCTGGGAACCACACGCCCATGTACACAGCCACGGCGGTGATCTCTGCAACGCACGTTACCAGCCACAGGAACCAGTAGTTCCAGCCGGTGAGAAAGCCCGCCAACGGGCCGAGGTAATCCTGGGCATAACGGCTGAACGAACCGGCGACGGGGTTGTGCACCGCCATCTCACCGAGCGCACGCATGATCACCAGGATCGCCAGGCCACCGATGATGTACGACAGCATGATTGCCGGGCCGGCCATTTCAATGGCCTTGGCCGAACCGAGGAACAGGCCGACACCAATGCAGGCGCCTAGGGCCATCAGGCGAATGTGCCGCTCGCCAAGTTCGCGTTTGAGCGGACCGCCTTGAGCGGTCTCGCCGTGGGGCAGTGGGTTGCCGACTGGCATAAAGGTACAACCTCATTTTGTTATTGGAGTGTCCGCCGTGGAGCAAGCTTGGCGGGCGTGCAGTATAAAAAGCGGGGCTTAGAGTGATTCACTATAAAACACGAAAAATTCAGTGAAACAAACCGCAGAAATGCCATTTGGCAGGGGCATTATACCTGCCTTGAGCGTAAAAATGCCTCAGCGACGCCATCGTCTACCCGGGCGCCGGCCCGTTTGATCGGCCGGCTGCTCAAGCGTGGTTATGTGATCGAGGCCCAGACGCAGTTCTCTGCCGAACTGTTGGAGTACGCCCACAAAGGCCTGTTCGTGCCCTACGCCGAAAAGAGCCACGCCGGGTTGTCGATCACCGATTGCCGTGCCGCTGTATCAATACGTGTATCCACAGCAACTCTACGAGCGTTTCACCGCGATCCCGCCGCTGGAGGTCAACCGTTTGCTGTTTATCGAAAACCGCGACCTGCTCGACCCCGCGCCCACCCCAGGCCAACCCTGCCGTGGACTGGCCACGCTTTGCCAGGGCTGCGTGGTCTCAGGTGGCCAAGCGGCTGCACCTGCCGGGGCAAAGCGCCGGCGGCAGTACCCTGGCCACGCAGTTGGAAACTGCGTATGTTCGCGCAGAATGCTCTGATTGATGGGCCGTTGTTGCAGGCCGCCTTGAGCGCGCCGTTGGCCTACCGCGACTGGCAATTACAACCCACCGTCCAGCCGATCAATACCAACAAGGGCATCAGCGTCGCCCGCAGCCGTCTGGCCGCCTTGCTTCAACGTCCGCTCTACGACTTGGACCGCGTATCCGCACCATGCTGGAGATCGAGGCCTTTCTCGACATCCATCAGCGCTGGCAGGCGCTCGGCTATCCGTTCGATCACTTGCTACCCTCACTGGCCACCGCGATTGGCAGTTCCGGCGACCGGGCAGTCACAGCCAGTGCATGAGCCCGGGCTGAGCCCACGCGGGATCGCCTCAATGCGATTCAGTCAGAGAACGTTCAGGCCCACGCCTGTCCGCTGGCGAGCGCGCTTGCCACGGGATCAGTCGAGGCTGAAAAACAGACGACGTGCCATGGCCAATCCAACAGGCGAGCGATAAATCTCCAGCGTCTGTTGCGCCCGGCCGCCCTGCCCGAGGCGCATGCGCGCAAAGGCCTGGGCTTCGAACTCAGCCTGGGCCAGGCGACCCAGGCGGTTCTGTTCGGGGCTTTTGATGTGGCCGAAGGTGTAGTGATCGTCAGGCCCGTGACGACTGGCGTAGTGAAAATGCGCAAAACACAGCGCGCGGCCGGTGTGGATGTCGTTCACCGCGTACACTTGCAAAAAATCATTGCGGCGCCCACGCAGCGGCACCCGTTGTCCCTGCCGGATGATCTTCACTTCACCCTGCTGTTGCAAAAACGCCACGTCATTGACGCTGCGTAGGTTATTGCGGCTGGCGCGGATGCGCGCGTCCAGCCCGGCCGCGTCCAGCCGCGCCGCGGCCAGGCGCAACTTCGCCTCGGTATCCTGCGCTTTGCTGCGCTGGACGTTCTCGAGTCGCACGATCGTCCGACCGCTCAGTTTGTGCCTGATAGCCTCGGCCGCCAACGTACGGCTACGCCCCTGAGCCTCCAGCAGTTCCTGAAGCGACGCCGCATCGTTGGCCCGAGCCATCATCGCCTCGACATTGGCGATGGCCCTGTCCTCATCGCGCAGCAGAACGTCCGCTTTTTTCAACAAGGCCCCCAGTTCTGGATCAGGACGCACGGGGGGTGGTGCTTTCAACTGATCCCAAACGCCATCGTCGGCCTGGGTGAACGAACCGATCACACCGCCCGCAGCGTCATGCAACTGGGCTGTCTCGACGCTCATGGGTTCCGGGCTCAGCCGGGCCACATAAAGGTCGCGATTGCGGGTAAGAATGATTTTCCCACTTGACTGGCCAGCCGCCTCAGGACGGGGTTTGATCACGCGGCGCGGCGCAGGTTGCAGCAACTGCGCCAAGTCCTGTTGCGCCTGGTGATGCAGGGATGCCAACAGTTCCTGGAGTTTTTGCAGATACGGCAGGTCGAATTTATCCGGCTCCATGGCGCGCCAGAATTCGATGCGATCATCGGTTTGTGCGTAGACCCGATCAATGCTCTCGAGCAGTTCGATGCGTTGTTCATGGCTGCACTGCAAGTGCTGCAAATCGACCTGGGAGCGACTGGCCAAACGGGCGCGGTCGAACGTTTCATTCATGTCATCGATAAAATCATCCTTGAGCAGCGAACCACGCACATCAAAGGCGGCACTCCAAAGCGTGGTCAATTGCAACGTTTGCAGGTCGAGGATCGACGGACGTTGCGGCATACGCAGGGTTAACACGCGCGCCTTGTCACGTCCCAGTCGCGGGACCTGGCGCAGTTCTTCAAGGTAGCGCTCTTCTATCGTGCGCCAGTGAATCGCGCTGCCATGCAGGGTAGCCAGCTCACGCATGATCTGTCTCAGCTCGTCATGAAACTGTGCTTGCCTCGTCTCCTCCAACTGCTTCAACACGGCGGGCAATTTATTCGTGACCCGCTGAATGTGTTCACGGCTGACGACGTCGGACAATTGTGCGGCGAGGACAATCGACTCCACTATCTGACTCAGTTCTTCTTCGTATCGCGGGCGTGGCGCCAGTTCCCGCAGGCGCCTGAGCAACCTCAGTTCCTGCAGCAAATACGCCACCTTGCCGTTGAGCTCCTTGATGTAGCGGTCGCGGAATGCGTTGAGCATTTTTTCGTCGGCGCCGCTGTTGGGGTTTTTGAGCAGGTCGTACGCAACTTCCGCTGCCTGTTGCGCGCGCGTGCGATTCTTGATCGCATGCTGGTACTGAGCTTCCAGGACACTGCGGTCCACGACAGGCTCGCTCGGCTCCTGGTCCGCGCCCCCGCTGAGGCGCAACTGCAGATCAATATCCCACAGGCCGGCACCGATGAGTTTCAACCAGGGCCCGAGCCGGCTCCCGTCAGAGCTGATCACACGGGCCCGCCCCCGTTGCAGGCGCACGGCGAACACTTGGCCGCGCACCAACGCCTTCCACTGCGTGGGCGCGCGCGCGGTGTCATGCCACAACCCCTGCCAGGGTCCGCTTTGCTCGGTAAAGCCCTGGGGCCAGGGCTTGCCAACGGTGTTCAGGCTAAACCCTTGCAAACGCGCCTGCAGCGGCGGCGTCAGAACGTCACGCGCATTGGCCCAAGCGGCCGGTACGCTGAAGTTCACCGGCGGAACGTGATAGGTGGGCGGCAGCGGGCTCGGCTCCTGGGCGGCCAGAGGGGCGAACACCGGGTGTTCCAGCAGCAGATGCTGGCGCGCGTCGTGGGGCGAGGCCTGGTGCGCGAGGATTGCCATCAGGTTGGCAAGCACGTCCATGACGGCGGCGTTACGTGTCTGGTCGTCATCGCTTTGCAGGCTAGGCATATCCTGCCGGGCACTGTCGAGCACCTGCACCAGCCAGCCCGCCAACATCACCGGGCCGCCGAGCAGCGGTTGCAAAATACCGAACAACAGCCAGCCAACCTGCTTTACGCTGGCCCAGCGCTGTTCAGCGTTCGACACGCTTTGCCGATCCGCTTGGGCAACCATAGCCTGGGCAGTGGCGGCGAACACTTGGTGCGCGGGGTCGTCCACATTGATCCGCTTGCTCAATTGCGCAGGCCCAGGCGCCTCGAACGCAGTGAACTCATCGCCCGACAAAAAACGCCGCACATGAGGTTCGCGAAAACCGCCGTGGGCATACACCGCCTGGCGCGACGGATCGAGCCAGTTCAGGACGCTGGCCTGCAAATCGCCAGGCGCCTGTACGGCCGCGAACAGGGCATCGAGGCTGGGGTATTCGAGCAGCAGCGGAACGCACAAGGGCCGGTACAACAGATGCGCACCTTGCTGGCCTTGCTCCGGGCCGATGATAAACATATTCGCCACCTCGTCCGGCGCGGCGTCGCGTGTTGCCTTGAACGCCAGTGGCCACATCGCCACGGCTTGCCCGTCCACCAGGCGTTGCGCCCGCGTGTCTTGCAGCGCCGCCAGCAGCCGGCGAAACCCCTGGAAGGTCAGGCCGTGCAGGCCGCTCACCTGCCACTCCAGCGCCTGCATGGGCAGTTGGATGCGCAGTTGCTGACTGAATAAGCGCCGGCGGCGCGTCGCTTGCACCGGGTCGTCGACCAGGGTTTTCTTCAACAGCGCAGGGTACGTCTGGCCCACATCGGCGTTAGTCACACACGTCTTGAGCAGGTTGTAGGTCAACCACGCGGGCGCCGGTTCCCCCTTGAGGCGGATGCTTTTCGCGGTATAGGGAAACCCGGCAAGGTTTTCCAGGGCAAGCTGCGCCAAGGTGACGGTAATTGACTGCACTTGCCCGGCAATGAAACCGCCCGGCACCGGCACGGCGGCGGCGATGACTTTGTCAAAGCTCACACTGATCGCAGAGGGTTCGAGTGTGGCGGTTTTCGGGTCGTTCTTGAGACACGCCTGCAACTGCTGTTCGGCGTATTCCGGGAGTGCGGGAATATCATCCAGAAAATGCTCTGTTCCGTTTTCCTGCCGGGCCAGCACCTGGGCCTGGAGCAGACGCGCGTAGGCGCTGCAGGTTTGTCCGTCGACGTGCAGCAGCCACAGCGGCAACTGATCGCGCAGCTGTTGCTGACGGGGGCTCAAGCGCGGAATGAACCAGCGCTGCACATCGGTAATGGTCCTCAGCAGCGCCTGATAATCCTCGACGGCACGTGGCACCGCGAGATCCAGGCTGGCGATTTCCCGCAATTGGCGCTGCAGGTAACTCGCCGCCAATTCATCGAACGGGTCGCTCACGACCTCGACAGCGAACCAATCCCCGGCAGCGCCCGGCAATAACGGGCTGGCATAAGCCGGCAACAAGGCCTGCACCGCTTGCAGGTTATCGAGCACCTGCACGCCGCTGGCCGGGCTGAACAACACCACAGGCCCCTGCCCTGCGGGGCTGAGCACCAGCAACGGCAGCATCTGCACGGGCTCGTTCCTGCCACGCCGCAGATGCAGGGTCTGTACCCGCAGCGCAGGGCCAAGAGCGCTCCAGTGGCGATTGGGTCGCTGCCGATGCAGGCCCGACTTGGGCAACACCTGGGCATACCGTGCCTCGCTCATGCCGGGCGGGCGCGGGGAATCGTAGAGCAACCCCAGTAATTCGTCGGACAGATACCCCCAGCGCGTCCTGTTCACCGGCAGCGATTCATTCCACCAGGCTTGCAAGCGCTGGGCGAAGCGGGTGAGCAATAGGGCGCCGCATTGATTGATCAGCCGCTCCACGGTCGCCAGGCTCGGACCTGCGACGGTGTAGGTTTCACGGGTGCGCTGCGCGACCACGTGGTAATCCGCGGCCAATAACGTCGGTTGCGCCGCCGCCAGACGCTCCAGCAACAGTTGCGGCAGGCTTTTGTAGCGATAAGTGGTCGGGGCGGTTTCGATCTCCGGAAACCCCAGATAAATCAGCCCGGCAGCGTTACGGTGTTGCTCAGCATAGGTGTCCAGCCAGGCCTGGGCGCAATCCTGGGCCACGACGAACAGCGTGGGCGGATCGGCGAATAGGGTCAAGACCTGCTCGATATGAGCCTGGCGTAGCGACAGTGGAGCATCGACAGTCATGGTGCGTTCTCAGTCAGGGATTGAGCGCAACCCTAGGCGGGAGCGGCGGCGCGCGGGCACTAAACAATTACCCCTGGCCTGTTCACCGCGGTACCGGCGGGCTGCCCGTATGCCGCCGTCTGTGAAGCCCAGGGCGAAACGCGCTAACTATGTAACCCCAAGGCCCGCACCGGGTCCTTAGGCTGATGACCTTGAATAGCACTCGAGGTCATCCGCCATGCCTGTCACACCTGACGCTGTGATCACACTCAACCTTCCCGACTGGCTGCGCAGCACCGCCTGGCCGCGCGCCCAGCGTCTGCAAGGCGCGTCGATGGCGGCACTGACGACCTTCCATCGGCTGGCCGGCACGCCTCAAGCACCGCTCAAACGTGCCAACGCGCACGCCTGGCGTGCGCAGAACAGCGTCGATAAACGTCTGGACGCAGTGCTCGACCTGCACGCCTTCGCCGAACCCTTGCTCACCCATGCACTGAAGCAACGCTACGCGCTGCACCTCGACGTCAAGGCCATCTACCTGTTCTTGCACAGCGAAAAAGGCACCTGGCTCAAGGGCACGACCAGCCGCAGCGTGTCCCTGCTGGACGCCGCGCTGCACAACTTCGCCAGGAGCGAGGTGTTCAGTACCGATTCCAGCTACATCACCCGGCCTGATGCGCGCGGGCACTTCATGATCACGCCGATGAAAGACCGCATGAGCATCGCGCAGTTCGTGACGCTGTGCCGCGAGCTGGACCTGGGCGCGCAGTACCAGCGGCATCTGCAGCGTTACCTGCAGCCGCCTGCAAAGGCAGACAAGGACGCCTTGCAAACTGAGGTCATCGCCAGCCAGAAAGCCGCCTTGAACGCGGCGGCGCACCTGGCGCTGCATACCGGTGAGCTCGACGCGGCGACCTTTCACCTGGTGCAGCGCGCCGTAGCCGGCGAGCGCGGCGTGATGCAGTTTTATCAACTGCGCATACAGGACACGCAACTGACCGGCATCCTGCTGATTGCGCCTGATCTGCTTGCAGCCACGACCCTCGTCCCCATCGTGATGTACATCCCCCACGAGCTGAAAACCCCGATAAAGCAGTACGTCAGCACCGTCGCGCTGATGGATGACTTGCAAGCGAGGCTGAAGGATACGGGCTACCCAGCGTTCTTCAGCCAGTTCGTCGATCAGCAGCAGCGCGGGCGTTTTTTCAGTGCGCTGCAACAGCGCCCGCGTTTTGAGGCAACCCTCATCAATGGCGATTTGTGGCAGCACCGCTACCAATCGATGTTGAATAAAATACTCAACGACGGCCGCGAACTGGCGGTGGCTACCGCCTACGCCGACAGCCGTGCTCGTTGGAGTTGGTGGGACAATTTCAGTCAATTGCTCGAAGAAGTATTCAATGCGGCGCTGCTGGTGATCACGCCGTTCGTGCCGTTGCTGGGCGAGCTGACACTGGCCTATACCGCCTATCAATTGCTCGATGAAGTGGTCGAAGGTGTGGTGGACCTCACCGAGGGCCAGGCCCGCGAAGCCGCCGGCCATCTGATCGGCGTGGTCAGCCAGGTGGTGCAACTGGGTGCCTTTGGCGTGGCCGGACACTTTGCACAGTCGGCCTTCGTCAATCAGCTCAAGCCGATCAGCTTCAACGGCAAAACGCAGTTGTGGAACCCTGATCCAAAGCCCTACGCGCAACCGCGACTGGACCTGCCCGCCGACTTGACGCCGGATGAGCGCGGCCTACTCCAGCACAATGACCGCAGCTTGTTGCCGGTGGATGGCCAACACTATGCCGTCGCCCTGGATGCGCCTGAGGCCACCTACCGGGTCCAGCACGCCAGCCGCCCGGACGCCTATGCGCCGCCCCTGCAGTACCTCGACCAGCCGCAAGCCTGGAGTGAACAACAACTGTGGCGCCAACTGGGGCCGTTCAGCGACGAGCAACAGGCGCACATCCGCAGCATCAGCGGTGTCGACCATGGCGTATTGCGCGCCGTGCAATCAGAGCACCTGCGCGCACCGTTGTTGGACGACACCGTCAAACGCGTGCGCCTGAGCCAGGACACCCGCGACATGGTGCAGCGCTTGCGTGAGGGCAAACCGGTGGACCAGGACACTTACTGGAGCCCGCACCTGGCCCGTGAGCTGCAGGGTTGGCCGGCCGATGTGGCGATCGACGTGTATGAAAACGCAGACCTCAGCGGCGCTTTTGCTTACGCTTCGGTGAGCCGGACGCCGGCGAGGTACTTGCCATCAGCCAGGAGGCCCTTAACCAAGGCACGTTGCCGGAGCGCCTGCTAGACGTGCTCGACGACACACAACTGAGCGCGCTGCTCGGCGAGTTGCCGGACCAGCGCCCGGCGCGCATCCAGGCACTGCGTGAGCGCCTCGCCGACAACCTCGAGCGCCGTCATGGTGCGGTGTTCGACTACCTGTATCGCAACAGCGAAGAGCTGCACGATGAAACCGCGTTGCGGGTGCGTCAAGCCATGCCGGACCTGCCCAAAAGCCTGTTGCAAAGTGTGCTCGACCACGCCCGCCCGGCGGAGTTGAGGCGCCTGCGCGAAGAACAACGCCTGCCTCTGCGCTTGAAAAATCTCGCCCGCGAATGGCAGTGGCAGGCACGCGCCGCCCATGCCTTTCAGGGCTTGCACGAACCCGAACTGTTCGGCGCCGATGCCGAACAGATGAGCCTCAATACCCTGCGCGTCAACAGCGATGCGCTGGGTGATTGTCGAATCGAAGTGCGCCAGCAACACCTGCAGGGCACTCTGCGCGCGAGTGCCGGGCCGCAGGGTGCACGCCGCACGCGGGTGCTGGTCGCGCACGATGGCGGTTATCAGCTGTACGACGAGCGTCAGCACGCGTTGCAACACATGGATGATTTTTTTGACGCGCTGCTACTGGCGTTGCCCGTCGACACAAGCGCCGCCCTGAAGCTCAATGAGGGGACGACGCTCAAGCGCTGGCTGATGGACCGCATTCAAACGCCGCAGCAACGGCGCAGCCTGTTTGAACCGGCCGGTAAGCCCGCGAACGCGCCCAGGGATGCGCTGGTGCTGACGCAAAAACCGATGCACCGGATGGGTCAATGGATGTGCGAGCTGTTTCCCACGTCGTTGAGGGATCGGGTCAAGGCGCTCTACCCTTTTGCGCCGCAGATCGTGATCGAGACTTATCTGCTGGGCCTCGATGACTCGGTGCAACGCGATCTTTTCGAGGCGCGAGCGCTGGAAAAATCCCGCCTGGAGGAAGACCTGAATAATTGGCTGGACGCCGCGCCGGCGCTGGAACACCCGCACATGGGCCGCATAAAGCAAGAATTGGCCACGGCGCTGCTGCGCACCTGGGAACAGAACATTGACCCCGACCCGGACGGTTTCGGCTTGACCCTCAATGGGGTTGAGCTGTCAGGGCTGCTGAGCGACCTGCGCCTGCGTACCCGCTTTGAACATATCTTGCAGCTGGATTTGATCGACGCCGAACTGACCGACAGCGATACGCACTTTCTCAGCGTGTTTCCACGGCTGCACAACCTGGACCTTTCCGGCAATGGATTGACGCGCTTGCCTGATGCGCTGACCGGAATGCGCAGCCTGACAACCCTGAACCTGGATCGCACGCCGATTCAGTGGGAGGCGCACGGTCTGGCCAAGCTCAGCGGCATGCGGCGTCTGCGGCGCTTGTCCCTGGCGGACAACCGCAACCTGACTGTAGCGCCAAACCTTTCCCAACTGCCTGACCTGCGCTGGCTGTGCCTGCGCAACACGGCGATCAGCGAATGGCCGCAAGGGCTGTTTCCAAGGCGGAGCCCGGCGCATTTTTTTCTCGATATACAACACACGGCGATTATCGACGTGCCGGCATTTCTGCCCTGGCAGCCCGAGGCCGAACTGGTGGCGCGGGTGCGCCTGGATCGCAACCACCTGACCACTGACGCCGAGAAACGACTGGTGAGCTACCGGATCGAGGCAGGGCTGGACCCGTTCCGCCTCTATCCGCCGAAAGGCGACGCGGCTTATTGGCTTGAACTCGAAACGCCTGAACACAGCCCCTGGCTGCGGCAACTGTGGCAGGAACTTGAAGAGGAACACGGCTCGCAGGGGTTCTTTGAGGTGATCAAGAGCCTTGAACCGTCGGCGTATTTCGAGGACCCCAACGATGAAGCGATGTTTGCACAGGGTCGCCGCGAACTGACCGCAAAGGTCTGGCGCATGCTGTTGGCGATGCAAGGCGATGAGGCGCTGCGCTTGCGACTGTTTCTCATGGCCAGCAACCCGTTGACCTGCGCCGATGCCGGCGCACATGTGTTCAATGCCATGGGCTACGAGGTGCTGCTCGTCGAGATCAACCGTGATCTGCTCGGCCTCGATCGGGACTTGAAACTGTCCCACCTGGCCAGGGATAAAACACGCCTGGATCGCCTGAACAAAGTGGCGCAAGCCGCTATCCGCTTGCGCATCACTGCGCCCGAGGAAGGCGGACACGGGTTGCGCTTTACCACTGACGTTATCGACGGTGTGCCGGGAACGGTGGATGAGGTGGAGGTTTACCTGGCCTACCACACCGGGCTCAAACGACGCCTCGACTTGCCCTGGATCGCCGAGCACATGACCTACCGCATGACAGCGCAGGTGGATGAACCCAGCCTTGAAACGGCGTACAACCAGGTGATCGCTCAAGAGGCCGGGGACGGACTGGCGGCGGGCATGCTCGATCAGCCGTTCTGGGTTGAGTATTTGCATGCCCGGCATGCCGAGCAATTCGCCGCTAGCCTGGACCGCGGCTATGAGTTGATCGGCCCGCTGGACGAACTGCGAGACGCGCAAGATCAATGGGCTAAAGGCCAATCGCGGCCCCCTGAAGAGCAACCCACGCTCAAGCAACACCTGCTGACGTTGGCGGATGCGCTGAACGTGCCCCACGACGTCGTCCTCACGGGCAAGCCAATGACCACCGAAACGTACGAACGTCTGCTCGCAGGCGGCTTCACGGATGACCAAATCAGTGAAACCGCCCTTGCCCACCAACTGACCCGCAACGCCTTACATCGCCTGAACGACTACGAAAGCGGCCGGGGCACGCCACAGCAAGCGCACTAACTATTGAGCGCCGTGGCGAGCGGGCGCGCCCGCGTGACACAACAGGCCCGCTCGCCACGGGAAACGCTAGGCCTGCGAATCCCACACCACGGTGACTACGCCGCTGTAGGTACTCCCGGCCTGTTCAAGCATTTCGGCCACGGCGTCGGCCTTGACTTCAAAGTGCAAAGTGCTGGGTTTGCGGTTGATGTAGTTTATCGGCTGGAACAGTTCGGTACCGCTGCCGTCCAGGCGCAGGGGCAAGCGGTTGACCGGGCGCCCGGCAGCGTCGACAAGGCCATGCGGCAAACTGACGGCGACGTCCAGCGGTACCTGATGACCGGCAGCGTTACGCAGGCTGCAGCTGTTGCCCATGGGTTCCGGGCATTCCAGGGTCATCTTGAATTGCGAGCTGGCCCACAGGTTGACGGTCTGGTCGCGGAACAGCCGGCTGGGCCTACGGCCGTTCTGCAGCCAGGCTTGCCAGCCGCCCTGGGGTTCAAGCTGGATGCGGTTGCCACCAGGGGGGACTTCGGCTTTGAGGTGGTGATCCACATCCAGGGTGAAGTTGAAGGTCAGCACGTTGTCGGTGGGGATCATGATGTCGCCGAAGTCAAAATCCGCACCGGGCCCGATGGTGTAGGTCGTGCTGCCAACGTATTGGCCGGCATCCATTTGCAAGGGGTTGGGGGTTTTCAATTCGTACGAATACTCGAACGTTTCGTAAAACAGGGTTGAAATGTCCTTGGCCGCAGGCACAGCGCACGCTCCGATGCCAACGGGTGTGATCCACGACCACAACAAAAAGAGATCGTTGCCAATCGCGTAGTCCGTGGACACGCAAGGACTTCGGGCGATTTTCCATCCAAGAGTGCCATAAAGCCAAAGCCACCGGTCAGCAACGGGCAACACGTACTTACCCCCAATGCCAGCAATTCTGACCTGCAGCGTTTCGGTTTTTGCTGTCACCGTATTGGTCACCTGCAGGTCACGCCATTCGGTGGGCACCTTGAACATCGCGCCTTTGCGCGGGTCTGTGTGATTGCCGAGGATTGGGCCACTGGAGTTGAACTGAATCGCCGTGGTCCGAATACTGAAGATACCTAATTGCTTGCAACGCTCTGGCATATGCCAAGGACAAATGCCACTTTCCGGCGTGGTGTTTTTAAACCGATTGATCATCGGATTAGACGGGTCAGGGCGAAACTCAGCCGTCATTTCCTGCACGAGCGCCTGGGCATGCGCCGTCCACAAAAAAAATGCGAGCATCGCAATCCAGCGCCCACTCAATACATTCATCAATAAATCTCCAGTCGATCAGGGCGCAATTGCATCGAACACCATGTGCACGGTGCCGTAGTAATGGCCGGGCCGGTAATCGTCGTCCGGTTTGATGGCGGCGATTTCCAGGCTCACGCGTGTGCCGGGCCGCGCTTGGGCTGTGGACACCACCTCGGTCTGGTTCAACCCCAATTCCACCTCATTGAAGGTCACGCGCAGGTCAACGCGCTCGGTGCCGTTGGACAGGTACGCCTCCTGGTCCAGCCGCGCACCAATGGCCCCAGCGATATTTTTCACATCGAACGGCGCGCGCAAGGTGGCCAACTGGGAACTCACCGGGTTGTAGACCAGTTTCTGGTCGCGCTGCACCAGTTGCGGGTCGACCGGCAGCACATAAAAGTCGGCCGTCGGAATGGTCACAGACACTTCAAACGTCTCGCGCTCAACGGCGGCGTGAATCCGCGACCCCGTCATCCCAAGGACGATGACTAACATGGCCAGGGCCAGGAGCTTGTACATAGGTTTACCCCTTGACCTCGATTTTTCTGGTCTCGTCGCCTTCGATCAGGCTAAAGCGGTATTCGCGACCCGGTTGCTTGTCGAAGCCATACGAACGCCCGGCACGGATGTGGTGACGCAGGGTCGGCCGGCACTCTTGCGGGGACTCGGCCGAGCAGTCCTTGAACTCGTCGATCACCACCACACTGTTGCCGTTGTTGCTTAGGGTGTATCGCGTGGCGTTGTCCTGGATCGCCGTGTCGAACCGGGTGACCTTGGGCCGTACGAAAAACACCGTGCCGTAGCCGGCCAAAACCCTGACACCCGCCGCGAGGCTTTGCTGATACTCGTCGCGCTCTTCATCGGTAACGGCAAAGTCATCGTCGGACTGCGGCACCACCGGCACGAAGCGCACGCGGAAATAGCGCTCCTTGTCGCGGTTGCCCATGAACAGCAAGCGCGTGCCCTGTGTGCCGTTGGCCGGCACGATCAAGCGCGCAGGGCTCGCCATCAAGCCTTCGCGCGCAACGGCGCCCACCTGGTTTTGCAGCGGCACTTCGCGGTAGCTGCCGTCGTCGTTATAGATCATCTCAAGGATATTGACCTTGACGAACGCGGTGGATGTACCGCCGTTAAACACACGTTTCATGTAGGTACTTCTATCGCCGTCGAGGTAGTCGTACACCACCCCCACATTGATCTGCGGGCCGGCCAGGGCCGCAAGGGAAAACAGCGATAAGGCGTATAGCATCAACACACGTTTCATTTACTCAACCTCAGGTTTATCGCGAGAAGACGGTTGTCTAGGACCGTTTCAGGCCGTTGCATAAAAAGGTGATCAGCCCGCAGCTCGGTCAGTCAGGGCGATATCAGCCAACGTATCCGGCGTGCACCGCAAATCCCCGATCATCAGCACATCGCTTTCCTGACGCGCCTTGCTCGGGTCGAGCCTGAACTGGCACCGCAACTGGTTGGCGTAGCGCACTTCCAGGGTCGGCGCGCCGGCGTTCATTTCCATTGAGAAGAAGCCGTCCACTTCGCTGACCGCGCGGCTGGCGTGGTTGATCACGTGGTGGCCCTTGAGGGGGGAGCCCTGCCCGTCGACCAGGCGGCCCAACACCGTGACGGTGCGCATCACGCTGATCTTGCGGTACTCCACGCCGCCTTTGTTCAGGTGGTATTGGGTACGCGCCGGCTGGATATTGGCGGCCGGTGGATGGTTGCCGTCAAAGTCGAACGCGAGGGTGCTGCTCTTGTAAGCGCTGATCGGCACAAAGTTGCGCCCTGGCCGCAGGCGTGAACTGCCGCCGGTCAAGTCATCGGCGCGCAGGGTGATGTCTTCGAGGTCGGTTTCCACGTCGACGATCATGCCTGCGCCACCGCGTTGCTGTTGGCTGCTGAGCACGGCTTTGCTGCCGCCCACCGCGACCGTGCTGCTGAGGTTCAAGCCACCTGACAGGCGCCCGTTGAACGACGAGCGCTGCACGTAGGTGTCGCCATAGAGTTCGTCGCTCTGGAAGCTGGCGCGCCCCGACAAACCCACGCCATAGGTGTCGGCAATCGCGGTGCCGGAGACGCTTTGCAGCAGGTGATCGTCAAGGGTCTTGGTGTAGGTCAGCGAGCCGTTATTGTCGCGACCACCGTCACGCGCGGTACGCGAGCCGATGCTGGCGGACCACTGCTCGCCCGGCGAACCCAAGGCCACGCTGACGCTGAGGTCGACGCCGCGGTTGCGGTTGTCACCGGTGGCTGAGGTGGCGGGCCGGTCGAACAGCGACAAACGCCAGTTGGCATCGCTGCCCAGGAACGTGCCGCGTTGGGTCCAGCCCACGTCCACGCCCGTGCCTTCGATGTTGCCCTGGCTGTAGGACAGCCGCGAGTTGATCGAACTTTTGTTGCTGAGGCGATGGTTCAGGGACAGCGACGAGTTGCTGGTCTGGCCGATAAACACGTTGCGCTGTCGGATGCGCGTGCCGTCCGGCAGCAGCTCGTAGGTGCGCGTGGTGTCGAGCCAACTGCGGTTGTGGCTGAACACCACGCTGCCCTGGCCATAGCTGTAGAGGGTTTGCAGGTCGACGCCGGTGCCGTGGTCCTGGGTCTGGTAGACGTTGGCATACAGGCTGAGGCTGTTGGCGAGCGTCCAGTCGATGGACGTGCCGTACTGCATTTTTTCCCGCACCTTGCGCGTCGACAGGCCGAGAATCACCCGAGGATGCGCGAGGTAGTTAATCCCGGCGCCATAGGTCATGAAGCGACTCGACTGCTCGTCCCAGTTGCTCAGCAGTTTGGTTTCCTGGCCGATGAAGGTGTTGTAGCGCCAGCGTTCATCAGCGTTGCGCCAGTTGTTGGGCTTGTAGATCAACTCCTGGGTGGTGGCGGTGGTGAAACCGTCTTCGATCAGGCGCACCTCCACCTCGTAGATACCACCCGGCAAGGGCCGGGTGTCGAGGGTCTGCAAGCCGGCAGCGACGGGCTGGGTGTTGATCAACAGGCCGGCGCGGTAGATTTCCACCGATGCCTGGCGGCTGGCGGTGACGTACACCGGGTAGACGCTGGGCTTGGGGTTGTTGATGAGCAGGCTGTCGGAGCTGCCGTACATCACACCCACGGCGGTGTCGGGGTTGGCGCCGAATGAGCGAATCTGCCGCGTGAGCCCGTTGGAGCCAGGGGTGAAGTAGCCCAGGCGGACGAAATTGCCTTCCAGTTCGCGCTGGGTGTAAAGCTCGTGCATGGCGTGGTAGAGCGTGGTGTCCACCCCACCGACGCGGGACAACTGCAGGTTCATCGCCTGGCTCCAGTTGCCAATGCTGGAACTGGCCTCAAGGCCATAGCGGCCGCCGACTGACTCGTCCTGGCCACCGGTGAGGTTGAATTGGTTATTGAAAATCATGCCCAGGCTGCCGGCTGCCGGCTGATCGTAAAACTGCTTCACCTGCGCGTTGCGCTCGACGTTTTCCGTGAGGATCGAGACCAGCGAGTTTTCCAGGCTGTAGTGCACCGCCAACAATTGCGACGGGCAACTTTGTTCGCAGCCGCCCAAGGGCATGCCGTCTTTAAGGCGTTGCTCCCAAGTGGCACTGACAGCGGCAGACAGTTGACTGTCGCCCCGGTCAGTAAACTCAAGTAAGGTAATACGGTCATCGCGGCCCAATACAATCATGGCTTCGCCGAGAAACTGTTGATCGAGTTCTACGCGCACCGCCAGTGGCACATCGAAAAAGTGTTGCTCAAACTCTTCAGGCAGTCCCTTGGACTGTGATAACAAGCTACCCGGTGTTGTACCGGGAACTGTCGGTGCAGCCAGGGCATTGGCGCACGGCAATAACGCGAGCGCGCCCATCAGTGGCGTCATCGGAAACATGGACGGAATACTCGTCAGTACGGACAGTCGAAACTGTTAAACCAGGCCGGCGTTCGGGAAGGAAGCTGCCGGCCTGTCTATTCAAACCCCCGCAATCATCGCGTTCACGGGGTGAACCACAGGCTCACATCAACGCGGTACGGCGTCGAAGATCACGGTGTAGTTGGAAGTGTAGAGGCCGTTCTGAGTGTCCAGCGGTTTGGCCGGAGTGACGACCAGATCAGCTTGGGTGCCTGGGGTGGATTGAGGATCATCAACCACTTCCTGTGGGGTGGCCGTCAGGGTGACGCCGTTGAAGGTGTTGGTCAGCGCGATGTTGTCCGAGCCGTTGTATAACGCAGCCGCGGTCGGGCCGCCTTCGATGTAGGCGTGAACCGAACCGTCGGTGTTCTTGACATCGAAAGTTGCCCGCAGGGAACTCAGTTCACCGCTGACAGGGTTGTAGTTCATGCTTTCATCCTTACCAAAGTTAGGGTCACGCGGCTGAGCGTGAAACTGCTTGGTAGGGATATTGGCCGTGATGTTGATGGACGAACGCGCATCGTCGACCGCAAAAGCCGTGGTGGCGGACATGGCGACGGCGACGAGAGGTGCCGCTACGGCGAATTTCTTGAACATGCTGAATACCTGTCATCTAAAAAAAGGGTTCTTAGAGGCGTTGGAAGCGTTTAATTTTCCAACTAATTGCATTGCAAGTCGGGGACTTGTTCAACGCCAGGCAAGTATCCACAGCAATAAATACTAAGTAAGCCGTCTGATTCGCTTAGTTGCGTAGCCGAGTTACACCATGACACATAGGAAAATCATGGCATTTTGCCAAAACTTTAAAATTACCCGTAAGAAACAGACTACACGTGAATAAATGATAATAATTTATTGCGGATCAGTTCCGTAAGACTAGTATTACAACAACTAAAAAACAACAGCCTTTACGCGTCCCCACCCACTTTCTATTTAGTCGAGTCGTCCTGCTATTACATGTTTCAAGTAGCGGTGAGCTGAAGAACGCTGGGACGCAGGTGTGGCTGACCGTCCGTCTGGAGCCCTTGCCACGACCATAAGATATATCTTACGTTATATCTAGACACACACAGAGGCTCCTACCATGCGAGACCATCCTCACCAACGTGACGGTTTTGACCCACGCGCCGGCCGCGGTCGTGGCCCTCGGGTATTTGCGCCCGGCGACTTGAAATTGCTGCTGCCGGCACTGATCGCCGAACAGCCGTGCCACGGTTATGACCTTATTCGCCAGATCGAAAGCCTGTTTGACGGCGCCTACACACCCAGCCCGGGTGTGATTTACCCGACCCTGACCTTTCTGGAAGAAAGCGATTTGATCCAGGGCGACGCCGATGGCGGAAAAAAGCGCTACACAATCACCGACGCCGGTCGTCTCTTCTTAAGCGAGCAAGCAGTTGCCCTGGACGGCGTGCGTATGCGCATCGACGTCAGCAAGCGTTCACTGCGTGGCCATGACCGCCCGCCGGAAATCCACGAGGCGGTGCACAACCTGCGTCATGCCTTGCATTCGCACCACGGGCGCTGGAGCCCGGAAGAAATCGTTCGTGTCGCGGCGCTGCTCAATCGCACCGCCCAAGCCATTGCCGACGGGAAAGACCAATGAATACGCAAGTCATCCACCGCGTTACCCACGACATCAAACGCCGTCGCCTGGACGTATTGCGGGTGGTCGATATCACCCCACGCATGCGCCGTGTCACCCTCGGCGGCCCTGAACTGGCGGGTTTTGTGAGCCTGGGCAGCGACGATCACATCAAGCTGCTGTTCCCGCAGAACGCCGCTGAACAGGCCGCGCTGGAAAGCCCGGGCTTCAGCATCAAGGGTGATGGCCCGCAACCGGCCATGCGCGACTACACGCCACGGCGTTTCGACCTGAGTATTGGCGAGCTGGATATCGACTTCGTGCTGCACGGCGATGGCCCTGCCTGCACCTGGGCCGAGCAGGTGCAGGTCGGCCAACACCTGTACATCGGCGGGCCACGAGGCTCGATGATCGTGCCGGATATTTTCGACAGCTACCTGTTGATCGGCGATGAAACCGCGCTGCCTGCCATTGCGCGACGCCTGGAAGAACTGCCGGCGGGCCGCAAGGTGTTGGCCGTGATTGAGATCGCCAATGCGGCGGAGCAGCAAGCACTGCAAAGTGCCGCCGATGTGCAGGTGAAATGGGTGGTGCGTGGCCAGGACGATCTGCTCGACACCGTACAGAACCTGACGCTGCCGAGCGGTTCACTGTACAGCTTCGTGGCGACCGAAACCAAGCTGTCGCGCCGAGTACGGCGAGTGCTGCTGGACACGCACAAGGTCAATGAGGAATACCTCAAGGCCGCAGGCTACTGGCGCGCCGAGGGCAGTGAAGACAATTAAACCTGACGCGGTCAAAATGTGTGCGGGCTTGCTCGCGAATACGCTGGATCAGTTACAGATACATCCATTGACACACAGCATTCGCGAGCAAGCCCGCTCCTACCGTTTTACCGTGCTCGCTTTAGAAACCTGTCCAGGCCCACCACTGCCGACGCAATCAACACAAACCCCGCCAAAATCCCCCCGGCATTCGCAAACACCTGTGGATAACCCAACGTGCTCACGTCAATGAACGGGTACTGATACTGCCCGAGCAAATCCCCACGCAGCAGCGCATAGCCAAAATACACCAGCGGGTAAATCACCCACGCCGCAATGTGCCTGACGTGCAAGCTGCCCTTGGGCACATACCGCCACCAGTAGACAAAAAACAGCACCGGCATCACGTCGTGCAGCAACTCGTCAGCGATAAACTGGAAACCTTCGGGCTGCCACAAGTGCCGCAGCAACAGGTTATAGGCCAGGCCCACCACCACGATGCTCACGGCGATGCCGCTGCTGACCTTGGGCCCGAGGAAAAACCGCTTCGCTGCGCAATCGCGATTCACCCACGCATAGCTCAACACCACCACCGCCAGGGTGTTGGTGAGCACGGTAAAGAAGCTGAAAAAGTTGATCAACCCGCCCATCAGGCTGGCGCCGGACGCCCAGCGCGAATAGAAAATCAGGTATTGCTGGATCGCCAGCCCCGCCCAACCGGCCAGCGCCACTGCTGCTACGAACCGCTTCATGGGTTCAATCCAGCGGGCGTTTGGTGCGCATCAGTTTCACGTACAACCCTTCGACTTTCTCCCGCGCCCAAGGCGTCTTGCGCAAGAAGGTGAGGCTCGACTTGATGCTCGGGTCACTCTTGAAGCAGCGGATATCAATACGCTCGGCAAGGCCTTCCCATTCGTAGTGTTCCACCAGGGTGGTGAGGACGTGCTGCAGGGTCACGCCGTGGAGTGGGTCGTTACTTGTCGCGGTCATGCCAGGCCTATGAAAAATGTGTTCACGAAGGCGCACACCTTATCACCCCACCTGCTCGTTATAAAAAGTTCCCGCCCCCAACCAAAATGAGATGTTATATTGTAACTATAAATATCAAATCTTTTCGTCGCTTTTCCAAGGAATGTCCGATGTCCCTCTCTTCTCTGTGGCGCTTGACCCCACTCGCCGCCGCCCTATTGATCTGCTCCGAAGCACACGCCCTGGAGCTGCAACCCCAAGTCATTACCGGCAACCCGCTGGGCAGCGAACAGCTTGCTTCGCCGACCACCGTGCTGGAGGGCGATGAGCTGACCCTGCAACAAAAAGGCAGCCTCGGTGAAACCCTGAACAAACAGCCGGGCGTGTCGTCTTCTTACTTCGGCCCGGGCGCGAGCCGGCCAATCATCCGTGGCCAGGATGGCGACCGTATCCGCGTCCTGCGCAATGGCGTGGGTGCGCTGGATGCCTCTTCGCTGTCCTACGACCACGCGGTGCCGCTGGACCCGGTTAACGTCGATCGCATTGAAATCGTGCGCGGCCCGGCGGCGTTGTTGTACGGCGGCAGCGCCATCGGCGGCGTGGTCAACACGTTCGACAACCGTATCCCCACCGAGGCCATCGAAGGCATCCACGGTGCCGGTGAATTGCGCTACGGCGGCGCCGACACTACGCGCAGCAGCGCTGGCAGGCTGGAAGCCGGTAACGGCGCCTTTGCCTTGCACCTGGACGCCAATGCGCGGGAATTCAATGACCTGAAAATCCCTGGCCAGGCGCGCAGCCGCCATGCCCCGGAAACCAATGATGCACCCGGCAAAAGCGGCCGCCTGGGCAACAGCGACGGCCGCCAGGACGGCGGCGCGGTGGGAGGGTCCTACACCTGGGATGACGGTTATGCCGGGCTGTCCTACAGCAACTACGACGCAAACTATGGCTCCCCGGCCGAGCAGGACGTACGTATCCGCATGCAGCAGGACCACTACGCGTTCGCGTCGGAGATCCGCAATCTGCAAGGCCCGTTTACCTCGGTAAAACTTGACGCGGGCTACACCGATTACGAACACCGTGAAATCGAAGGCGGCGAAACCGGCACGATCTTCAAGAACAAGGGGTATGAAGCGCGCGTCGAAGCCCGTCACCAGCCCATCGGCCCGTTCGACGGCGTGGTTGGCGCACAAGTGACCCGCAACGAGTTCTCGGCCCTCGGTGAAGAAGCCTTCGTGCCGCAGACCGACACCAACGCCGGCGCGCTGTTTATCCTCGAAGAAATGCAGGCCACCGAGCGCCTGAAACTCAGCCTCGGCGGGCGCCTGGAACACACCAGCGTCGACCCGGATGCCAAAGGCAACGCGCGCTTCGCCAGTGCAGACAAATCCAATGATTTCACCGCTGGTAGCCTGTCCTCCGGGGCGGTCTACACACTCACGCCAATCTGGTCCCTGGCCGCGACCCTGGGCTATACCGAACGCGCGCCGACCTTTTACGAGCTGTACGCCAACGGTGCCCATGTCGCCACCGGCACCTACGAGCTGGGCGATGCCGACCTGAAGAAAGAAAAAGCCGTGTCCAGCGACCTGGCCCTGCGCTTTGACAATGGCACCCACAAAGGCAGCTTTGGCGTGTTCTACAGCCGTTTCTCCAACTACATCGGCCTGCTGGGCAGCGGTCGCACACTGAACGATGAGGGTGAAGACGACGCGGGCGGTATTCCTGAGTACAAATACACCGGCGTGCGTGCACGGTTTGCCGGCTTCGAAGCCCAGGATCACTGGAAACTTGGCGAAAGTGCCTACGGTAAGTTCGCCCTGGAACTGTCGGGCGACTATACCCGCGCGACCAACCTGGATACCGGTGAAGCCTTGCCGCGTATTGCGCCGCTACGCTTGAACAGCGGCTTATTGTGGGAGCTGGACCGCTGGCAGGCACGCATCGATGTTGAACATGCCGCCGGACAAGGCCGCGTGCCGGATAACGAGAGTGGCACCGATGGCTATACGACCTTGGGGGCGAGCGCGGGCTATCGCTTCAATCTCGGTGGCAGCCAATGGCTGGCGTTTGTGAACGGTGAAAACCTGACAAACCAAACCGTGCGCTACGCCAGCTCGATCCTGCGGGATATCGCACCCGCGCCGGGCAGAAGCGTGCAGTTCGGCGTTCGCACCACCTTCTAATGAGTACACACACTATTTGTAATGAGCGGGCTTGCCCCGCGCGAGGCCAGCTCGCTCATTACAAATATCCCGCCCTACCCAATGGTTTTTCAGCGACATTTAGTCACTGTTACCCAATTTGAAATAATGCATCTTGCGATTTGCGCTTTCTCTCGACGCGCACTCCCTTTATCCTTGCCCGCAATAATCTGAAACGTTTCACCTCCCGGTCGAACCCATCTTGCCGATTCATACCGCCCATCAAGACAGCGCTGTCTTACACGGACCTGCGCGTGGGAATAAATCGCCCGCCTGTGGATAACCGTGCTTATTCCCAGAAAACTGAATTAACGCTGAACCAAGCCCGTGTCGAATCGTCATCTACAGTGAAGAAACACGGGATACATAATTCCAACGCAACGGAGAAACACAATTATGAGCACTGACGGTGCCTCAAGCCCAAGTCGCCTGCTGCCCAGGCTGCTAGGCGTCTTGCTGCTGATCATGGGCCTGGCCTTGCTGGCCGGTGGTATCAAGCTGACGATGCTCGGCGGGTCGTTGTATTACCTGCTGGCCGGTATCGGCATCGCCCTGACCGGCGTTCTGCTGCTGGCTACTCGCCGCGCCGCGCTGGGTCTGTACGCACTGGTGCTGTTCGCCAGTACCGTGTGGGCCCTGTGGGAAGTCGGCCTGGACTGGTGGCAATTGGTGCCACGCCTGGCGCTGCTGTTCGCGCTGGGTCTCGTCATGCTGCTCCCGTGGTTTCGCCGTCCGTTGCTGCGTGGCCAGCCTGCCCCGCTGGGCACTGGCGCGCTGAGCGTGGCGGTGGTGCTGGCCGGTGCTGCCGCCATTGCCAGCCAATTCACCAACCCCGGTGAAATCAAAGGCCAGCTGGACCGCGACGCGGTACCGGGCATGGCCAACGCTGCACCGGCCCAGGCCGATGGCGACTGGAACTCCTACGGCCGTTCGGCCTTTGGCGATCGCTACTCGCCGCTGGCGCAGATCACCCCGGAAAACGCCCACAAACTGGTGCCGGCGTGGACCTTCCGCACCGGTGACATCCCTGGCGCAGGCGACCCGGGTGAAACCACCGCAGAAAACACCCCGCTGAAAGTCAACGGCATGCTCTACGTGTGCACACCGCACAGCCAAGTGATTGCCCTGGACCCGGACACCGGCAAGGAAATCTGGCGCTTCGACCCGAAGATCACCACCCAGGGTGCTGAGAACTTCAAGGGTTGGGCGCACATGACCTGCCGTGGCGTGTCGTATCACGATGATGCCGTCTACGCTTCGTCGCAGAGCCCGACCGGCACCGCCAGCCCGGCTGCCGCGCCGAATGCCTGCCCGAAACGCATTTTCGTACCGACCGCCGACACCCGTCTGATCGCCCTGAACGCCGACACCGGCAAGATGTGCGAAGACTTCGGTGACAAAGGTCAGGTCGACCTGCGTGCCAATATCGGCAGCTTCGCCCCAGGCGGTTACTACTCCACGTCGCCACCGGCCGTGACCAAGAACCTGGTCGTGATCGGCGGTCACGTGACCGACAACGTTTCCATCGACGAGCCGAGCGGCGTGATCCGCGCGTTCGACGTGCACACCGGCAAGCTGGTGTGGAACTGGGACAGCGGCAACCCGGAAGACACCACCCCGTTGGCCGAAGGCAAGACCTACACCCGCAATTCGCCGAACATGTGGTCCATGTTCGCCGTGGATGAAAAGCTCGGCATGCTCTACCTGCCGATGGGCAACCAGATGCCCGACCAGTACGGCGGCGACCGTACCGACGAGTCCGAAAAATACGCTGCTGGCCTCACTGCGCTGGACATCGACACTGGCCACGTGAAGTGGACCTTCCAGTTCACTCACCACGACCTGTGGGACATGGACGTGGGCGGCCAGCCTTCGCTGATCGACATCAAGACCGAAGCCGGCGTGAAGCAGGCAGTGATGGCGTCGACCAAACAAGGCAGCATCTATGTACTGGACCGCGCTACCGGCCAACCGGTCGTGCCGATCCACGAAGTGGCGGTACCGCAAGGCGCAGTGGCGGGCGACCGCACCTCCCCTACCCAACCGAAGTCGGACCTGAACTTCATGCCACCGCCGCTCAAAGAGCGTGACATGTGGGGCGTGACGCCGTTCGACCAGATGCTGTGCCGCATCGACTTCAAATCCCTGCGCTACGACGGCCCGTTCACCCCGCCATCGCTGCAAGGTTCGATCGTTTATCCGGGTAACTTTGGCGTGTTCGACTGGGGTGGCATTTCCGTCGACCCCGTGCGTCAGATCGCCTTCGTGAACCCAAGCTACATGGCGTTCAAATCGAAGCTGATCCCGAAGGCCGACATCGCCAAGCAAGGCCCACGCGTCAGTGAAACCGAAGGCGTGCAGCCGAACAAAGGCGCGCCGTACGGTGTGATCCTCGAAGCCATGCTGTCGCCAATGGGCCTGCCGTGCCAGGCGCCAGCGTGGGGTTACGTGGCGGCGGTCGACCTGACCACCCACAAAACCATCTGGATGCACAAAAACGGCACCGTGCGCGACAGCTCGCCGGTTCCGATCCCACTGACCCTGGGCGTGCCTAGCCTGGGCGGCACATTCACCACCGCAGGTGGCGTGTCCTTCCTCAGCGGCACCCTCGACCAGTACCTGCGTGCCTATGACGTGAAAAACGGCAAGCAACTGTGGGAAGGTCGCCTGCCAGCAGGCGCGCAAACCACGCCGATGACCTACACCGGCAAGGACGGCAAGCAGTACGTGCTGGTCATGGCGGGCGGTCACGGTTCCCTGGGTACCAAACAGGGTGATTATGTGATGGCGTTTAAACTGCCGGATTAAGCGAAACTGGCGGTAAAAAAAGGCGGCTACCCTCACAGGTAGCCGCCTTTTTAATGTACGACGAAGATCAAAATGTGGGAGTACCGGTCTTTAGAGCGGCGCTCGCTCCCGACGCATCCACCTCTCAAACGCCATCGCATTCAACGGCCGGCTGATCAAATAGCCCTGGGCAGTGTCGCACTTCCACTGTTTGAGCAGCTTCAGGCTAGGCTCGAACTCGACCCCTTCGGCCACCACTTTGAGCCCCAGGTTGTGACTCATCTCGATGGTGGAGCGCACGATCACCGCGTCGCCGCTGGTACTGCTGAGGTTGCGCACAAATGACTGGTCAATCTTCAACTCTTGCACCGGAAGGCGCTGCAATTGCGCGAGGGACGAATAGCCGGTACCAAAGTCATCCACCGACAGGCTGATGCCGCAGCCGCGCAGTTGCTCCAGCACGCTGAGGGCCTGTTGCGGGTTGTGCATGATCGCGCTTTCGGTGATTTCGAAGATCAGTTGTTCGGCCGCCACGCGGTACTGCATCAGCAGGGCGGTAACGCGAATCGCCAGGTCATCATCGGCCAGGTCGTCCACTGAGATATTCACTGACAGCTGGATCAGCATGCCGCGTTGTGCCCACTCGGCGATCTGGCGGATGGCTTCCTCGATCACCCACAGGGTCAGGTTGCGAATACTGCCAGTGCGCTCGGCCAGGGGGATGAACTCGGCGGGAGACACCTGGCCCAACGTCGGGTGCTGCCAGCGCAACAAGGCTTCGGCCTGGCGCACATGGCCGTGCTTGAGATCGAGTTTGGGCTGGTAGCAAAGGAATAATTCCCCCTCAAGGGCCGCACGCCGCAAGTCGCGGATCAGGGTGATCTGGCGTTGGTGGGCCAGGTCGCGGTCCTGCTGGTAGACCTGCAGATGCCCCGGCAGGCTCGCGGCGTCATGCCGGGCGATCGCGGCGCGGCTGATCAACTCGTCCACCTGCTGGCCGTCGGCAGGGTAGGCGGCGATGCCGATGCTCACTTCGTGGCGCAGTTCGTCATTGCCGATGCGATGGGGCTCGGTGAGCAGTGCGTATAGGCGGTCGGCGCGGGCTACAGCGCGGTCGACTTCGGTATTTTCCAGCAACAGCAAGAACTCACTGCCGGTGATGCGCGCCGCCGTATCGCTGGCCAACAGGCTCATGGACAGGCAGCGGCTGGCCTCGCGCAGCATTTCTTCCACGCCCTGTGGGCCGAAATCTTCATTGATCACCCGATAATTTTCGATCCCCAGGTACAGCAACACCACTGGCCGCCCCGCGCTGATCGCACTGCCCAGGCGCTCCATGACCAAGGCGCGATTGGGCAGGCCGGTCAGCGGATCGTGCAGTGCGTTGTGCGCCAATTGCCGCTCGCGCACGGCGATGCCGCTTTGCATGGCGTTGAAGGCCCGGGCCAACAGGCCGAATTCATCATGGCTGCGCACCCGCACCGGCGTGCGGTAGTCACCGGCACCAATCCGTTCGGCCGCTTGCACCAGGGCATTGAGCGGGCGTGACACCCTGCGTGCCAAAAACAACGCACCGGCCAACGACACCAGCAGCACCGCCAGGGCGATCCCGAGGAACTGCCGATCCAGCGGCGCAAAGGATTCCAGCGCGTGGTCCAGCCGGCTTTGCAGCAGCACCCGCACTTCATCGCCATCGCCGGTGTTGTCCAGCGGCAACACTTGGCTGAGCACACGTAGGCCGTAGAACACATGGATTCTTGGCTCGGGGTCGACGGGCTCGTCACGTAACAGGCTGAGGATGGCGGCTTGGTGAGCATCCGGCTGAGTGCTGAACAACGGGCCGGGCGCGCCGTTCTGCACGCTGAGGAACGACACTTCCAGGTTGCTCATGGCGCGCAATTCATTGGCGAACAGTTTGTCCATGGGAAAGCCCATGACGATGCGCGCGATGGGCAGCGGGTCGAGCACTTCATCCTGCACCAGCAAATACGGCCGCCCATCCATGGCCACAATCAGCATCTGCAACCCCGTGCGCCGCGCACGGCGCAGGGCGTCGTCATAGGGGAATAACTCGCCGCGGGTCAATATCGGCAAGGTACTGACCATGACCTTGCCATCCAGGCCCAGTACGAACACTTCGCTGGAGCGAATGCCCGTGCCGTGGCGACGCAGCGCGGCGAGAATCGGTGCCGCCTTGCCTTCGGCCACGGCCTTTTTGAAGGGAATATCGACGGTCAGCCAGCCCAGCCCGTACTGCAGGCGATGCCCGCGCAGGTCGAGCAGGCGTTCAAACACCTGGCTGCCGGTTTGCAGTTGGACTTGCGCCTGGTTCTCCACGGCGCGGGTGGTGGCGGTCTTCACGGCGAAGTAAGTAGCGGCGACCACGACCAACAGCAACAGCGCGAGCACTCCGGCGATGCGGGTTTGGAACGTATGGCGCCACCTCATTGCAGTGCCCTCCGGCAGCGCTCGCCTCTCTCTGCCACCGCGTCCCTTTGTCATGTGCATTCCCTGCGACAGCTAACCTGGCGTCAAAAAGATATCCATTTTTATTGAATATTAGGATTCAGGAGATTAGCTGGGACTTGGGGTACGTGCACCCAATAAAAGCTAGGATTTTGGTGGCATTTTATTGGCGACAGAGGGTTGACCAGGGGATGCACCGATCCAGAGCGCGTGATATATGCCTGATACGGGAGATCGAATGTGAGAGCGAGATCGACGTTAGGCCGGTCGGTTCAAACGGGTGAGCCCGGTCAAACAGCCCGAGCCCGCATGAAATCGCCCCATCGGCGCACGAGATAATTGTGTTCGTCCATCACCGAATTCCATACCGCAATATGCCCCATGCGCGCCTCATAAGCCCCTCCATCGCGCACTTCTCCGATCTCGATCAACGGCAACCCATCACTGCCCAGCAATTGCTCGCGTGCGGGCTTTCCAGCGTACCAATAATCCCATTCCGCACTGCTCAAGTGATCACGCGCGCGCGCCGGGTTACCGATGTAGTAACCCTGACGCGCCATTACCGCCCCCGGCCAACCGGACAACCACCAATTCAGATACGCATAGGCGGCATCCAGCACCGGCCCCTTGGCATGCTGCGACAATGACAAACCACCAAACCAGGCGCGATAACCTTCGCGCGGCACCGCCAGGCGGTATTTCACTCCGGCACGATGCAGGCGCATCAGGGTCGGCGACCACAGGCTCTGGATGTCGATGCTCGGGCTGAGCATCAGTTGCGCGGCCTCTTCGTCGTCCGACCAGAAGGCCGCGAAATGCCCCTCCTTCTGTTTACGCACGAGGATATCGGCGAGTACATCGATCTCTTCGATGCTCATATTGCCGATGTCCTTGAACTGCGCCAGCCCCGCGCCCTGCACCGCCAGCGCAGCATCCAGGGCGCCGATGGCGGCGTCGCTTTGCAAGGCGGTGCGCGCACGCCACGCGGGGTTGAGCAGCCAGCCCCAGCTTTCGTTGCCGTGGCAAAAACCTTCGGGCAAGCGCTCTGGGCGGTAGGCGAAACTGTCGGCGTTGTGGGTCAGGGGCAACATGCTGATGCGCTCGGTGACCGTGCTGCCGAGGCTGCCGTCGTGCTGCACGAACAGCCGCTCGCTGGGCACGCTGCCGCTGCCCAGGCGGTCATCGGGCGACAGGCGCCCGCGCTTGGGCAGGTCATTGATCTCGTGCCACAGCGCGATGCGTCGGGTGTCGATAGGCTGGATCGCCCGGGCCGGCCACACGAAGTCGACGTTGTGGAACCACTGGTCATACAGGTCGTAGCTGTCGGGTTGCATCACCGCGATGCGTTGCGCCTGTTCGACGTCGTGCACTTGGTAGACAAGGCGAATGCCCAGCTCCTCTTCGGCGCGTACGCGCAGGCATTCAAGCAGGGTGACCGACGTGCCGAGAACGCGGAGTGTGATCATGCAGCGAGCCGCCGCGAGAACGCTTCAAACGAACGCTTTAGCAGCGCAGGCTCGAGGCCACGCAGGATAAACACCAGGCGTGATTGGCGGTCGCTGCCCGGCCATGCAGGCAAATGCACCGGCGCATGCAGGCAATGCTGCACGCCATGAATGACGATAGGGGCGTTACTGGCGTTCACGTTGAGCAGCCCTTTGACGCGGAGAATTCGTTCGCCGTGGCATCTTAACAGCATCGACAACCATACCCCGAAACCCACCCAATCAAGAGGCTGGTCGAAGGTCAGGCTGCAGACTTGCGCGGCGCCGTGGGTGGCCGTGGTGGTGTGATGCAGCTGCCAGCGGCTGACTTCCATGGCGGGCTCGGCACTGCGCAGGCCTTCGCCCAGCAGCAGTTGGTCGCCGCTATGGATGTCGTGGGTATCGAGGATCGGCGTGCCGGTATTGAGCGCTTGCAGATGTGCGCGCAGCGCAGCGCAGTCATCCGCCAGATCAGTCTTGCTCAGCAGCAAACGATCCGCCGCCGCCACCTGGGCCAGCCATTCCGGGTGCAGGCGTTCTTGCAGGATGGCATGGCTGGCGTCCACCAGGGTGATCACCAAGCCAATATGAAAACGCCCGCGCAGTTGCACGTCGTTGTTCAAGGTGGCCAGGATTGGCGCCGGGTCGGCCAGGCCGGTGGTTTCGAGGATTACCCGTTTGAAGGCGGGGATTTCACCACGCTCGCGGCGTTGCAGCAGGCCGAGCAGCGCGTCTTTCAACTCGCCACGGATCGAGCAACACACGCAGCCGCTGGGCAGCAGCACCGTGTCCGGCGCCACCTCTTCCACCAGCAGATGGTCGATGCCGACATCACCGAATTCGTTGATCAGCAACGCGGTGTCGCCCAGGCTTTCACCCTGCAGCAGACGCTTGAGCAAGGTGGTTTTACCACTGCCGAGAAAGCCGGTGATGACGTTGAGGGCGATGCTCATGGGGCTGACTCCAAGTGGTCCAACAAACGCGGATCGAGGGGATCCAGCGGCCGGCCGAGCATGTTTTCGGCGGCTTGCCACAGCTGATCCAGACCGCTGGCCAGCGCCTGCTTGCCAGTGGCGCCGAGCAGCAGATACGACGCGCCCTGGAAGTCTTCGACCTTGAGCCGGAACACCGCCAGCACCTGGTTGATCGCCGCGATCCGGCGCAGGCGTTCACGGCGCCGGGGTAACTCATCGCCCAGGGGATCGCTCCAGTGCAGGTCTTCGCCAAGCAGTCCGCAGAGTCCGCACATGGCTACACCTCATTCATGGCATGACATCGCCGGAGTTCGGGCCCAGTGTCTGGCCAACGAACAAGTTGCCGCCGGGCTCGCTGGCCAGCAGCACCGCCACCGGCGCCACTTCATCGGCCAGGCCGAAACGGCCCAGCGGCAACTCCTTGGCCTTGGCGCGCTTCCATTGCTCACTGATACCGCCCACCAACGGCGTTTCAATCGGGCCCGGTGCGATGGCGTTGACCAGCACGTTGTCCTTGGCCACTTCCAGCGCCAGGGACTTGGTAAAGCCGATCACCCCAGCCTTGGCGGCGGCGTAGTGAGTCAGTTCGGCGCCGCCCTTGATGCCCAGTTGCGAGGCGACGTTGATGATCCGGCCCCAACGCTGCTCGAGCATGTACGGCAAGGCGCGCTGGCTGGCGATGAACACACTGGTGAGGTCGACGCGCAGCATGTCGTTCCACATGTCGATGGTCAGGTCGACACAGCGCGCCTGGGTGAGCATGCCGGCATTGTTGACCAGGATATCGATACCGCCGAACTGTTCGACGCAACGGTCGACACTGGCCTGGCCGCCTCCGACGGTGCCGACGTCGGCCAGGCATTCGAACACCTCGGCGCCAAGGTTGCGGCAGGTGATCGCGGTTTCGGCGAGGCTGGCGGCGTTGCGGTCGGCCAGCACCAGGCGCGCGCCTTCGGCGGCGTAAGCGCGGGCGATGGCGGCGCCGATGCCGCTGCCGGCACCGGTGATGACGGCGCGGCGGTTAGTCAGTTGGGGCATGTCAAATCTCCTAAAGCAAACACAGATCCAATGTGGGAGCGGGCTTGCTCGCTCCCACATTTAGATCCAGCACATTCAGTCAGGCCAGCGTACGGTCAGGCCGCCGTCGATGACGATGCTCTGCCCGGTCAGGTAGCTCGACGCTTCACTGGTCAAAAACTGCACCAACGACGCCACTTCATCCGCCCGCCCTACCCGCCCCAGCGGAATCGCGCGCGCCGCCTTGGCCAAACCTTCCGGTCCCAGCGAGTTCTTTGCATCCAGCGACTGCGGCGTTTCAATCAACCCTGGAATCACCGCATTACAACGAATGCCCAGCGGCGCCAATTCCACCGCCAACGACCGGCACAACCCCGGCACACCGGCCTTGGCCGCCGCGTAATGGCTGTGTTCCTGCCAGCCATACACGCCACCGGCAATCGACGAAATCGCGACCAGCGCGCCGCCTTCGTGCATATGCCGGGTCGCCGCGCGGAAAGTGCGCATCACCCCTGTGAGGTCGACATTGAGCATCTCGTTCCACAACGCATCGGTCATCTCGAGCAACGGCGCGCGGCGCAACAGGCCCGCATTGGCCACCGCATAATCCAGCCGCCCGAAATGCTGTATGGCTTGCGCGGCCAGTGCGTCGACTGAGGCGGTATCGCCCACGTCCAACGGCAGCATGAGGCATTCGCCGCCGGCTTGTTGCACCAGGCTAACGGTGGTCTGCGGGTCATGCGGATCAGCCGGGTAGTACCCGCCCACTACCGCCACACCCTGGCGGGCATAGGCCACGGCGAGGGCTTGGCCGATGCCGCTGGCGGCACCGGTAATCAAGGCAACTTTACGGCTCATCACTCACTCCTTACTGAACGGTTTCCGGGCGCACATGGCGCGCGGCAAACATCAGGACGCCTGACAGGAAGCACGGCAATGCGCCAAACCACAGCGCGGCGGTCTGCCAGTCGCTGCCGGCGGACAACACCTGGGTCGCACCAAAACCTGCGACCACTGCCCCGATCGGGCCCATGGCATGGATGATCGCGCCGCCGGTGGCGCGGATGCTGGTAGGGAAACTCTCGCTGATAAAGAACAGCGCCGCCGAGTACGGCCCGATCAGGAAGAACAGGCCCAGGCTGTACAGCCCGACCACCATCGGCATATTGCTCGGACCAAACAGCATCCCGGCGAACGCCAGCCCGCCAAGCATCCAGCCCAGGCCGATCACGTTGCGACGGCCGATCTTGTCGCCCATCCAGCCGTGGCTGAGGTAGCCGCAATAGCCCACCAGGTTCGACAGCACAAGGATGATCAGCGAGTTCTCGAACGAGATGTGGTGCACGCTGACGATCACCGATGTCCCGAGCACGCTGAACACTTGGATAGCTGCCCAGTTAAGCAACAGCGCAGCGCCGATCACCAGGGTGGCGCGCCGCGCCGGACCACGGAAGGCGGCCTTGAGACCGGCCTTGCTGTGTTCGTCATAGTCCACGCCGTAGGTCACGGCGACATTTTGTGCTTCAGTCACCGCGCCGCTTTTACGCAGCCGGCTGATGCGTTCATGGATCTGGAACTGCGGACTCTCCTTGAGCTTGCGCGCCATGATCGCTATCACCACCGCTGGGATCGCGGCAAAGATGAAGCAGCCCTGCCAGCCAATGATCGGCAACAG
The DNA here is from genome assembly GCF_963970525.1 of Pseudomonas sp. EA_65y_Pfl1_P113. NCBI lineage: Bacteria > Pseudomonadati > Pseudomonadota > Gammaproteobacteria > Pseudomonadales > Pseudomonadaceae > Pseudomonas > Pseudomonas sp. EA_65y_Pfl1_P113. The sequence continues at coordinate 49,326 of NZ_CAXAQM010000019.1, read as the reverse complement.
CAACGCGGTCAACCCAGCGGCGATCAACGCACCGACCGGCCAGCCGCCCTGCACCAGGCTGTAGATAAAGCCGCGACGTTTGGTCAACTGCGGGTCTTGCGAGGCGCCATACAGCTCGCTCAGATAAGTCGCGTTGACGGTTTCCTCGGCATAGCCCAGCCCGCCCAGCGACCGGATCAGAATCAGCGGCGACTTGCCCCACGCGCCGCCGATTGCAGTCAGTGCCGAGCAGAGCGCGGAACCCGCCACGGTGAAAATAATACCTTTGCGCCGCCCCAACTTATCGACGACGGGGCCGATGGCAAAGGCGACCACCGCCGTGCCCACCGCCACCCACGTCGCGATTTCAGCTTGCTCCACTTCACCCCAGCCAAAATGCCGGCCAATCTCCGGCAGCAAAGTGCCGAACAGGATGAAGTCATACACCGCGAACACCCAGGCGAAAAACGCGATCCAGGTGGCGAAACGTACTTCCTTGGACGTCAGTTGCCGGGGTTTCCAGCCAGTCAGGTCAAGCTTGTTATAGATGGACATAATCGCGCCTCAGGGGGTGAGCAAGGGTGGGTGTCAGGTACGCGGTTGGCGGCGGATAAAGTCGTCGGCGATTTCGTCAAAGGTGACGAAGCGCACGCCGGCATGGCTCTGGATGTGTTCGATCAGCCGCTCAAGCATCAACAACACTTGCGGGCGGCCGGAGACATCGGGATGGATGGTCATGGTGAACACGGCGTGTTCGTGTTCGCGGTAAACCCAGTCGAACTGGTCGCGCCACATTTCTTCGAGGTGACGCGGGTTGACGAAGCCGTGGCTGTTGGGGGCCTTTTTGATGAACATCATCGGCGGCAGGTCGTCCAGGTACCAGTTGGCCGGGATCTCCACCAGGTCGGTTTCTTCACCGCGTACCAAGGGTTTCATCCAGGTGTCGGGGTGCTGGCTGTAGTCGATCTTGGTCCAGCTGTCGCCCTTGCGCACGTAGTAGGGATGGAAGTCGTTGTGCATCAGGCTGTGGTCGTACTTGATGCCTTTTTTCAGCAGCAGTTCGTTGGTGACTTTGCTGAATTCCCACCATGGCGCAACGTAGCCCGTCGGGCGTTTGCCAGTCACTTGGGTGATCAGCTCGATGGATTTATCGAGGACGATTTCCTCCTGCTCCGCGGTCATCGCGATGGGGTTTTCGTGGCTGTAGCCGTGCACGCCGATTTCGTGACCGGCGTCGGCCACCGCCTTCATCTGCTCGGGGAAGGTTTCCATCGAGTGGCCGGGAATGAACCAGGTGGTGCGCAGGCCGTAGCGTTCGAACAATTTGAGCAGGCGCGGCGCACCGATCTCACCGGCAAACAAGCCGCGGGAAATGTCGTCCGGCGAGTCTTCACCGCCATAGGAACCGAGCCAACCGGCGACGGCGTCAACGTCGACGCCAAATGCACAGAGAATGTCTTTAGCCATGATGAATCTCCTTAAACGTTAAGTACGGTTTCGACGGACAACGCCGCGCGCAGCAGGCGTGCGTCTTCTCCCGCCGGTGCGCTGAGCAGCAGCCCGGTGGGCAGGCCCTGGGCATCGCAGCCGCTGGGCAGGGTCACGCCGGGCATGTCGAGCAAACTGCCGGGCATGGTCAGGCGCAGGGTGGCAAGGTTGGTTTTCACGAACAGGTCGTCGTCGGCTTCCAGCGGTGCCAATGCGGGCGCCACGTGGGCAACGGTTGGGGTGATGAGAATGGCGCCGTCGAGGTCATCGATCAGTTGCTGTTGCAGGCGGCTGCGCGCGTCGGTCAGGTGGATCAGTTGGCTGGCTGGCAGCGAACGTGCGGCTTCGAGGCGGCGGCGTACGCGAGGGTCGAGTTGTTCGGCGTCGCGGCTGTCGAGCAACCCTTGGTGCAGGGCGAAGGCTTCGAACGAGCCGAGCCAGCCGTGGTGGTTGACCAGGTCCAGGGTGGCCTGGAAGGTCGGGCATTCGCGCTCTTCGATCAGCGCACCTTGGGCCTTGAGTTGCTCGACTGCACGCAGCAGGTTGTTGCGCACAGCAGGCTCGACATCCTGTTGCGCCAATACGAAGCGTTGGCCCTTGAGGCTGCGGGCGTGGTGGGTTTGGGTGCGCCCATGCAGCAAATCGTCGATGGCCAAGGCGTCGCGCACACTGCGGGTCAGCGGGCCGAGGCTGTCGAGTGTATGGGCAAGGGGGAATACGCCATCGCGGCTGTAGCGTCGGCTGCTGCTGCGATAACCGACCAGGCCGTTGAACGCCGACGGGATGCGGATCGACCCGGCGGTGTCGGTGCCCATGGCGATGGGAACGATCCCGGCCGCAACGGCCACTGCAGAACCGGACGACGAACCGCCTGGGATGCGTGGTTGGTCAGTGCCATGGGGGTTGTGCGGCGTGCCGAAATGCGGGTTCAGACCCAAGCCTGAGTAGGCCAATTCGCTGAGGTTGGTCTTGCCCACACTGACCATCCCGGCGCGACACAACAGGCCCACGGTCGGCGCGTCGAGCAAAGCGGCAGGCGCATTGCGGCGATAGGCGGCGCCAGCAGTGGTGGTGCTGCCGGCCACATCGAACAGGTCTTTCCAGGCCAACGGCACGCCATCGAACACGCTCAAGGGCTGGCCGGCGCGCCAACGGGCAGCGGCGGCTTCGGCTTCACGGCGGGCACGCTCGGTGGTCAGGCTGATAAATACCGACGGCACCTGGCTTGCCTTTTCGAGTGCCTGTTCGAGGGCTTGCACCGGATCGCTGCGACCGCAGGCAAAATCCTCGGCCATTGAAGTGGCGTCTAACATCAAGATGACCCTCAAAAAACGTACATATTAATAAAATGTACATTTTACAAAGGCAGCTTTCGTGCCAGTCTCTTGTGAGGTGGTTTTGCGCTGTCAGGTTTTTTCGCTGAGAGCAACGGGATAGATGGTTTTGATGGGCAGGAAAAAACCGTGACTGAGGGAGGTGCAATGCCGCCAACGAAATAATGTATCTTTTATTAATAAGTACATTTTGGTGCAGAAAGGTAACATTCCCAGTTTTCGGGCCCCAAAAAAGTGCCATCGACGTGGCCCAGAGTGACAGGTGCAACTTATGAGAGAATCCCCGGCCACCGTCCTCCCCCCTTTAGAGAAATCGATGAAAGCAGTGTCCGCCTCGGCCTCTCGTTACGCGATGATTCACCAAGTGTTGCGTGACGCGATCGTCAACGGCACCGCTCGCCACGGCCTGGTTTTGCTGGAAGCGCCGTTGGCCGAACTGTTCGGTACCAGCCGTGTACCGGTGCGCAAGGCCCTGGACCTGCTGCACGCCGAAGGCCTGATCTGCCGCTTCAATGGCCGGGGTTACCTGATCAACCCCGAAAGCCTGGCGATGGAGCCGCTACGCCTGCCCTTGAGCCATACACATTTGGGCCTTGATGGTAAGGATGAGCTGGTGGATACGCGGCCGTTGGGTGAACGTATCGTCGAGGAAATCGGCGCGGCGCTGTCCACCTGCATTGCCTTCGGCCATTACCGCCTGGATGAGCAAGCCGCCGCCGACCACTATGGCGTCAGCCGTGCAGTGGTGCGTGAAGCACTGATGCGCCTGCGAGATCGCGGCCTGGTGGAAAAGGAACCCTATTCCCAATGGTTGGCGGGGCCTTTGACGGCGCGGGAAGTTACCGAAGACTACGAACTGCGCGCCTGCCTGGAACCCGAAGCCTTGCGCCAGAGCGCACCGCACCTTGATCGCCAGCTGCTTGAAGCCATGTTGCAACGCGTACTGGCTGCCCAGGACAGCCCTCACTGCAGCCTTGAGGCCATCGAACAGATCGAGGAAGACTTGCACCAGCACTGCTTGGCCGGCTTGCAGAATCGCAAGATCGCTGCACTGATCCGCCAGGGCCAGAGCCCAATGATCATCAGCCGGATTTTTTATCGGTTGCTGGGGATCGGCGCCGATCCGGCGATGTTGGCCGAACATCGGTTGATTCTTGAGCTCTTGTTGCATGGCGCGGTGGATGCGGCGGCGCTGAATCTGCGTGAGCATCTTCAGCGAGCACGCCAGCGCATGTTGCAACGGCTGAAAGTGCTCTCAGTCCTGCCAGAACAACCCCTGCCCGCCTACCTGCACAAAATCAGCTGACCGCACACAGTTGCGAATAGAGGTGGGAGCGGCGGCGCTGTCGAGAATTTCATGCAATATGTTGCGATCTCGCCGCTGCCATTGAAACCACTGCCCCCCCGCCCCATCTAAGCACCATACTTCCTGATGCAGGTGCCCCATGAGCGACCAGCAAGAATTCCCTGATTACGACCTCAACGACTACGCAGATCCCGAAAACGCCGAGCACGAAGCGTCCTCCAACACCGGCCTGGCCCTACCCGGGCAAAACCTGCCGGACAAGGTCTACATCATCCCGATCCACAACCGGCCCTTCTTCCCGGCGCAAGTGCTGCCGGTGATCGTCAATGAAGAGCCGTGGGCCGAGACCCTGGAACTGGTGAGCAAATCCGACCACCACTCCCTGGCCCTGTTCTTCATGGACACCCCGCCGGACGACCCCCGCCACTTCGATACCTCCAGCCTGCCGCTGTACGGCACGCTGGTGAAGGTGCACCACGCCAGCCGCGAAAACGGCAAGCTGCAATTCGTGGCCCAGGGCCTGACCCGCGTGCGCATCAAGACCTGGCTCAAGCACCACCGCCCACCGTACCTGGTGGAAGTCGAATACCCGCACCAGCCCTCGGAGCCGACCGACGAGGTCAAGGCCTACGGCATGGCGCTGATCAATGCGATCAAGGAACTGCTACCGCTCAACCCGCTGTACAGCGAAGAGCTGAAGAACTACCTCAACCGCTTCAGCCCCAACGACCCGTCGCCGCTCACCGACTTCGCCGCCGCGTTGACCTCGGCCACCGGTAACGAATTGCAGGAAGTGCTGGACTGCGTGCCCATGCTTAAGCGCATGGAAAAAGTGCTGCCGATGCTGCGCAAAGAAGTCGAAGTTGCGCGCCTGCAAAAAGAACTCTCCGCTGAAGTGAACCGCAAGATCGGCGAGCATCAGCGCGAGTTCTTCCTCAAGGAACAGCTCAAGGTCATCCAGCAGGAGCTGGGCTTGACCAAGGACGACCGCAGTGCGGATGTCGAGCAATTCGAGCAACGCCTGGAAAGCAAAGTACTGCCGGCCCAGGCGAAAAAACGCATCGATGAAGAACTGAACAAACTGTCGATCCTCGAAACCGGCTCGCCGGAATACGCGGTGACGCGCAACTACCTGGACTGGGCCACCTCGGTGCCGTGGGGTGTGTTTGGCGAGGATAAACTCGACCTGAAACATGCGCGCAAGGTGCTGGACAAGCACCACGCAGGCCTGGACGACATTAAGAGTCGCATCCTCGAATTCCTCGCGGTGGGTGCCTATAAAGGCGAAGTCGCCGGTTCCATTGTGCTGCTGGTCGGCCCGCCGGGCGTGGGCAAGACCAGCGTCGGTAAATCCATCGCCGAGTCGCTGGGACGGCCCTTCTACCGCTTCAGCGTCGGCGGCATGCGCGACGAGGCCGAGATCAAGGGCCATCGCCGCACCTACATCGGCGCCATGCCCGGCAAGCTGGTGCAGGCGCTCAAAGATGTGGAAGTGATGAACCCGGTGATCATGCTCGACGAGATCGACAAGATGGGCCAGAGCTTCCAGGGCGACCCGGCGTCGGCACTGCTGGAAACCCTCGACCCCGAGCAAAACGTCGAATTCCTCGACCACTACCTGGACCTGCGCCTGGACCTGTCCAAAGTGCTGTTCGTGTGCACCGCCAATACCCTGGACTCCATCCCAGGCCCGCTGCTGGACCGTATGGAAGTGATTCGCCTGTCGGGCTATATCACCGAAGAAAAAGTCGCGATTGCCAAGCGCCACCTGTGGCCCAAGCAGCTGGAAAAAGCCGGCGTGTCGAAAAACACCCTGACCATCAGCGACGGCGCGTTGCGCGCATTGATCGACGGCTATGCCCGCGAAGCCGGTGTGCGCCAGCTGGAAAAACAGCTGGGCAAACTGGTGCGCAAGGCCGTGGTCAAGCTGCTGGATAAGCCGGACCTGGTGATCAAGATTGGCAACAAAGACCTGGAAAGCTCACTGGGTGTACCGGTGTTCCGCAATGAGCAGGTGCTGTCCGGCACCGGTGTGATCACCGGCCTGGCGTGGACCAGCATGGGCGGCGCGACGCTGCCGATTGAGGCGACACGTATCCATACGCTCAATCGCGGCTTCAAGCTCACCGGGCAGTTGGGTGAAGTGATGAAGGAGTCCGCCGAAATTGCCTACAGCTACATCAGCTCGAACCTGAAGTCGTTTGGCGGTGATCCGAAATTTTTTGACGAAGCTTTCGTGCACCTGCACGTGCCGGAAGGCGCCACGCCCAAAGACGGCCCGAGTGCGGGGGTGACCATGGCCAGTGCGCTGTTGTCGCTGGCACGTAACCAGCCGCCGAAAAAAGGCGTGGCCATGACCGGTGAGCTGACGTTGACCGGGCATGTCCTGCCGATTGGCGGGGTGCGCGAGAAAGTGATCGCGGCGCGGCGCCAGAAGATCCATGAGCTGATCCTTCCGGAGCCGAATCGGGGCAGTTTTGAGGAGTTGCCGGAGTACCTGAAGGAAGGGATGACAGTGCACTTTGCCAAGCGGTTTGCGGATGTGGCTAAAGTGCTCTTCTGATAGTTATGTAGCGCCTTTACTGGCCTCTTCGCGAGCAAGCCCGCTCCCACATGTTGACCGAGTAAATCCTTTGGAATGCGGTCGAAATGTGAGAGCGGGCTTGCTCGCGAAAGGGCCGGCCCGGTCACCACAAAACCCCACCCAGTCACACCTCGTCCCATCTTCGGTTATGCTCGCCCTTCGTCGCCAATCAATGGAGCCCTCATGACCGCTGCTCGCCTGCTTCTCCCCTTGAGCCTTGCCCTGCTGGCAGCCTGCGCCAGTGCCCCCAAGCAAAACGTCAGCGTGGACAACCAGAGCGCCTGCCCACTTCAGCTTAAAACCGGACAAAACCTGATCCTCACCCTGCCGAGCAACCCCACCACGGGTTACCGCTGGGCCATCCAGGATTCCGCTGGCGGTGTGTTGCGCGCCTTGAGCCCGGAGGTCTACACCAGCTCGGAATCCGGCGTGGTCGGTGGCGGCGGCCAGTCGACCTGGCGGTTCCAGGCGTTCGCGACCGGCCAGGGGCGCTTGCGCCTGACGTCCCAGCAACCCTGGGAGCCGGAAGCCGAACCCGCCGAAACGTTCGACTGCGCCATCACGGTGAACTGATATGCCATGGCTGATTCTTGCGTTGATGGGCGCCGGCACTTTTATCTACGGCCTGACCCCCCATGCCACGTTGCTGTGCCTGCTGGTCAAGCCGCTGCCGGTCCTGGCGCTGCTGGGCTGGCTGCATGATGCGCCGCCCACCGAGTATCGACGCTGGATCAGCCTGGGTTTGATCTTTTCCCTGATAGGCGATGTGCTGCTCGCCTGGCCGGGCGATCTGTTTATCTTTGGGCTGGGCGCATTTCTGTTTGCGCACCTGGCCTACCTCAAAGCCTACTTCAGCGACTGCCGCCGCTTAGCCCTGTTGCCGTTGGCATTGGCCCTGGGCGTGGGCGCGATTCTGCTGAGCATCCTGATCTCCCACGGCCTTGGCGACCTGCTGATGCCGGTAGTGGTTTATGCGCTGGTGATCAGTGCGATGCTCTGGCGTGCGCTGGCACGCTTGGGCACTGACGTGCCGAAACGCTCGGCATTGCTGGCGGCAGCAGGCGCGCTGTCGTTTGTTTTTTCCGACACGCTGATCGGCATCAGTCGGTTTGTGGTGGCATTCGATGCGGCGCCGTATGTGCTGATCAGTACTTACTGGCTGGGACAGTGGGGGATCACTGCGGCTGCATTTGCCCTCAATCCACAGACTGAACACCCTACGCGCCATCATTGAAAAAACACCGCCTATTTAGATTAATAACCTCTGCAGAACTGGTATTTCTAACAGTTACGCAGATGGGTGCCTGCCTCTATCGTTCCACGACATCGCACACAATCCGGTGGGCGAGTGGTTCAAGAGGGTTCGATCATGACCAACAGTACTGCTTACGGGGAAGCAACGGGAACATTGACCGCATCCGTCAACGGTGTCGTGAGTTTCAATGCAGGCGCGGTTGACCTGACTAATGAGAATGAGCAGATAACTATCGTAGGCGTCGAGGAAAATTCACCCGGCCCCCTGCGCATCATCGAAATTGAGATGCTGTCGAATACACCGAACGGCGACTATGTTTTTCCGAGCAAGCAGATTTGTGCACTCACAGCCGGTGGAAAATCTGCTCCTGCGCACTATTTGACTCAGAGCGGTAGCGTGAACGTTGATTTCGACCGTGAAAATGGCCGCTACAGGTGCCACTTCAACTTCACTGCAAACAACCTTTTTCAGCCAAAAGACACTATTGGCGTAGTCGGTGATTGTGATATCCGCACGAATCCACTCTCCAAACAGTGACAACGCGCTCCACCGCCTCCCGGTCAACCCGAAGGGGTGGTGAAGCCAACACTGCCTGTTACATCGCGGTTTATCAGACAACTCGCGCGCACGAAGGCTAACTTGGCTAAAATGCCGGCCTTTCCCCTTCGTCGCCGGAACAACCGTGAGCAAAGAACCCGATCGCCTATTCGCCCAGCCCCTGCCCCAGGTGCCGGACTTCGCCTTTAACGAGGACGTGGTGCGGGTGTTCCCGGACATGATCAAGCGCTCGGTGCCGGGTTATCCGACCATCGTCGAGAACCTCGGCGTGCTCGCGTCGCAGTTTGCCCAGCCGGGCAGCGTGCTGTACGACCTGGGCTCTTCCCTCGGCGCAGTGACCCAGGCCCTGCGCCGCCATGTGCGCACCGACGGGTGCCGGGTGATTGCAGTGGATAACTCGGCGGCGATGGTGGAGCGCTGCCGCGAGTACCTTAATGGCCAGGACTCGATGTTCCAGGAGTTGCTGCCGGTCGAGGTTATCGAGGGCGATATACTCGCGCTGCAATTCCAACCGGCCTCAGTGGTTGCACTCAACTTCACCCTGCAATTTATCGCACCGGATGAACGCCTGCCCTTGCTCTCGCGTATCCGCCAGTCGCTGCTGCCGGGCGGTGCGCTGATCCTCTCGGAAAAGCTGCGCTTCAATGACCTTGAAGAACACGCGCTACTCACCGACCTGCATATCGCGTTCAAACGCGCCAACGGCTACAGCGAACTGGAAATCGCCCAGAAGCGCAGCGCCATCGAAAACGTCATGAAGCCCGACAGCCTCGAAGAACACCGCGAACGCCTGCTGGCGGCGGGGTTCTCGAACGTCGTGCCGTGGTTCCAGTGTCTTAACTTTGCCTCGTTGATTGCCCTGCCATGATTGATCTCTCCCCCCTTGCCCGCCACTTGGTGGGCACTCCTTTGGCCGTTTGGGCCCAGGGCCTGCAAGCGCAACTCGATAGCAAGATGGAGAAAGGTCATGGCGACCTGGAGCGTTGGCAGAGTGCGTTGGATGCCTTACCGAAAATAATGCCCAGCGAAGTCGATTTGCTGAATGACCTGACCCTGGACACTGATTGCGACGACGCTACCCGCGCGCAAATGCACACTGCGCTGATGGGCCTGAGCCCGTGGCGCAAAGGCCCGTTCCACCTATTCGGCGTGCATGTCGATACCGAATGGCGTTCGGACTGGAAGTGGTCGCGGGTCGCGCCGCACCTGGATCTGAAAGGCAAGCGCATCCTTGATGTCGGCTGCGGCAATGGCTACTACATGTGGCGCATGCTCGGCGCCGGCGCGGACAGCGTGATTGGGGTCGATCCGAACTGGTTGTTCTTCTGCCAGTTCCAGGCGGTACAGCGTTACCTGTCCGAACCCAACGCCTGGCACTTGCCGTTCCCGTTCGAAGACTTACCGTCGAATCTTGAAGGGTTCGACACGGTGTTTTCCATGGGCGTGTTCTATCACCGCCGCTCGCCGATCGAGCACTTGTTGGCGCTGAAAGACACGCTGGTCAAAGGCGGAGAACTGGTCCTGGAAACCTTGGTGGTGGAAGGCGATCAGCAGCAAGTGCTGGTGCCGGAAGACCGCTATGCGCAAATGCGTAACGTATGGTTCCTGCCGTCGGTGCCGGCGTTGATGCTGTGGCTGCGCCGTGCAGGGTTCAGCGATGTGCGCTGTGTGGATGTGAGCGTGACCACGGTTGAAGAACAGCGCGGGACCGAGTGGATGAAGTTTCAGTCGCTGAGTGATTTTCTTGATACGGAGGATCACAGCAAGACCATCGAAGGGCTGCCGGCGCCGATGCGCGCAGTGATCATCGCCAAGAAGTAACCTCCAATCTGCCTGCCAAGTGGAGATCAAAATGTGGGAGCGGGCTTGCTCGCGAATGCAGTGGGTCAGTCGGTACATGTGTGACTGATACACCGTATTCGCGAGCAAGCCCGCTCCCACATTTGCTCACCCGTAATCGTTAGAGTGTGGGCTTGGCCCGCCGGGCCTTGAAGAACTCACTCAGCACCGCCCCACACTCCTCAGCCAACACTCCCCCCTCAAACAACACCCGGTGATTCAGAAATCCCTGGGTAAAAAACTGCCCCTGGCTTTGCACAATCCCCGCCTTGGGCTCCAGCGCGCCATAGACCACCCGCGCAACACGCGAATGCACGATCAGGCCGGCGCACATGCTGCACGGCTCCAGCGTGACATACAGGGTGCTGCCGATCAGGCGGTAGTTGCTGATCGCTTGCGCGGCGGCGCGGATGGCGACCATTTCAGCATGCGCGCTGGGATCATTGCCGCTGATCGGGCAATTGAAGCCACGACCGATGATCTCGCCGTCTTGTACGAGCACTGCGCCGACGGGCACTTCGCCGAGTGCAGCGCCCTGGGCAGCAAGGGCCAGGGCTTCAAGCATGAAGTCCTGGTCGCGACTGCGGTCGATGATCGCCGGTGGGCGAAACTGGCGCATCACGCCACCTCGATGGCGGCCATCAGGCCGGTTTCCATGTGGTCGATCACATGGCAATGGAACATCCACACCCCCGGGTTATCCGCCACCAAGGCCACGCGGGCGCGTTCGTTTTTGCCCAACAAGTAGGTGTCGGTGAAGTACGGGATCACCTTGTGGCGGTTCGAGGCAATCACCTTGAAGCTCATGCCATGCAGGTGGATCGGATGCTGGTACTGGGTCATGTTCTTCAATTCGAAAATGTAGCTCTTGCCCCTTTCCAGCTTGGCAATCGGGCGGTCGGCACAGGTTTTGTCTGTGATGTCCCACGCCTTGCCGTTGATCTGCCACAGGCTTGGAGGCTTGCCATCATCGACTGAAACGCTGCCAACCCATTCGAAATTGAAGTTGAGCTTCTCGGCATTGGCCAGGTCCGGTTCGCTGATCGGGTTGGCGGGCAATGCGGGCGGCCACTCACTCGGTGCATCGGAGTTGGCCACCGAACGAAACGTACCGAGGCGCACCGGGCCGTTGCGGATCGACAGTTCTTCACCGGCAGGCGGTGCCTTGATCGCCAGGCAGATGCGCATGCCGGGGCCCAGCCAGTATTCCTTGCCCAGCGGGCGCGGCTCGATAGGGTTGCCGTCCAGCGCGTAGATCTGCGCGTCGACGTCTGGAATATTGATGCGATAGGTCAAGGTGTTGTCGAGATTGAGCAGGCGCACGCGGGTGATCTGCCCGGCGGGCAGATCGATGACCGCCTGGGACACGCCATTGATCGTCGATAAACGCCCGGCGGTGCCGCCCCGCGCCGCTTCACGGGGGATGCTGAAGGCCACGAAAGCGCCCTCTTCGTCCACGTGCCAGTTTTTCAGGCTCAGGGTGCGCTCGTGTTTGAAACCGGTAGGCTCGCGCTCTTCAATGATCAGCGGGCCGACCAGGCCACGGCCCAGTTCTTCACTGCTGTTCACATGGGGGTGATACCAGTAGCTGCCCGCGTCCGGCACGCGGAATTTATAGTCGAAGTATTCACCGGGCAGTACCGGCAATTGCGAGACGTAGGGCACGCCGTCCATTTCCAGCGGCAGGCGGATGCCATGCCAGTGGATGGTGGTGGCGACTGGCAGATGGTTGATAAAGCGCACCCGCAACCACTCACCCTGGCGCACGCGCAACTCGGTGCCCGGCGCTGAGGGGCCGAATGCCCAGGCTTCGGTCTTGTGGCCCGGTACCAACTCCACGTCCAGGGGTGCTGCGATCAGTTCGTAATCGTGCCCAGCCTCAGCCTCGGCGACTTTCCCCAGCCAGTAGCGGTAGGCGCCACCGGCCCCCACGCCCACTACGGCCAGGCCTGCAAGGCCACCCAGGATTTGTCGACGGGAAAAGGATCGGGACACAACAACCTCACGTATCTGCCGCAAGCCCAGGGCCTGCAAAGGGCAGATACGATACACCTGCAACGGCTAAACAGTAAGGCTTCGCATTGCCGCATGGCTGAATTCACTGGCGCTCACACACGTTTGATATTCAGCGTTCTTTAGGCTGTGGCTTAAGTCCTGGCGGCGACCAGGATCAGCGCTTTCATCTCGGCTACCGCGCCTTTGAAACCGACGAACAGCGCGTGCGCCACCAGTGCGTGGCCGATGTTCAGCTCATTGATGCCCTTGATCGCGGCCACGGCCTCGACGTTATGGTAGTGCAGACCGTGGCCGGCGTTGACGATCAGGCCTTCCTTGAGGCCGCAGTTCACACCGTCAATGATGCGTTGCAGTTCGTCGGCGACTTCGGTCGGTGTAGTAGCGTCGGCGTAACGGCCGGTGTGCAGCTCGATGGCCGGCGCACCGACACGGCGCGAGGCTTCGATCTGGCGCTCGTCGGCGTCGATGAACAGCGACACTTCACTGCCGATCTTCGACAAGCGCTCTACCGCAGCCTTGATCCTTGCCTCCTGGCCCGCCACGTCGAGGCCGCCTTCGGTGGTCAGTTCCTGACGGGTCTCCGGGACCAGGCAGATGTGCGCCGGGCGGATGCGCTCGGCGAACTGCATCATTTCTTCGGTGACGCCCATCTCGAAGTTCATGCGAGTTTGCAGCACGTCCTTGAGCACCAGCACGTCGCGCTCCTGGATGTGGCGGCGGTCTTCACGCAGGTGCACGGTGATGCCGTCGGCGCCCGCTTCTTCGGCGTCCAGCGCGGCCTTGACCGGGTCAGGGTAACGGGTGCCCCGGGCCTGGCGCAGGGTGGCGACGTGGTCGATGTTGACGCCAAGAAGAATGCGATTGCTGGTGGTCACGGAAGCGCTCCTGAATAGGGAAAGAAACGCTGCACAGCATACACGGGGTTGTCAGGGCTTTCGAAACAACTCGCGACTGACCAGCGGCCGCCCGCCCAGGTGCACGGCCAGCGCTTGGCGCATGAGGCGCTTGGCGGCGGACAAAGCACCCGGAGCGCTCCAATCGGCTTCGCTCATCGCCAGCAACTCGGTACCCTGGAACAGGCCAGGTTGCAGCAGGTACACGCGCTCAAGGCCGGCATCGACTTGCAGACGATACATACCGTCGGCGGCGATGGGGTCACCGTGCAGATCGTTGGCGAGTTCGAAGCCGTAGCCCAGGTCGTCAAGCAGGCGCCATTCAAAGGCGCGCAGCAGCGGCTCCAGCGGGCGGCCTTCGGCGAGGGCGAGCAAGGTGGCGGCGTAGTGATCGAAGACGCCAGGGTGTGGGTCTTCGGCGGGCAGTAGGCGGATCAGCAGTTCGTTGAGGTAGAGGCCGCTGAACAACGCATCACCGTTGAGCCAGGCCGACGTACCGACGCTCTCGAGCCGCCCAACGTTTTTCAACTCGCCCTTGCCGCGAAATTCCACGTCCAGCGCCACGAATGGCCTTGCCAGCGTGCCCGCCTTGCCTCGCGCGCTGCGCAATACCGCGCGCAGGCGACCGTGAGGCGTGAGAAAGTCCACCAAGGCGCTGGTCTCACGGTAGGCGCGGCTGTGCAGGACGTAGGCGAGTTGGCTGGGGGGCGGGGATTTGGACATGAGGTTCTCGCTGACAGAGCACGGCCTTGAAAACTACGACTATCCAATGTGGAGCGGGCTTGCTCGCGAATGCGTTATGTCAGTCGACTTATTAGTGACTGATCCACCGCTTTCGCGAGCAAGCCCGCTCCCACATTTTGTCCGGTGGTGTTCTCAGGCTTTGTTACAAGTCGCCGTAGCCCAACGAACGCAGCGCACGCTCATCATCAGACCAGCCACCCTTAACCTTCACCCACAGGTTGAGCATGATCTTGGAATCGAACAGCAATTCCATGTCCTTGCGCGCTTCGGTGCCGATGCGCTTGATGCGCTCGCCCTTGTCGCCAATGATGATTTTCTTCTGGCCGTCACGCTCGACCAAGATCAGCGCATGGATGTGCAAGGTCTTGCCCTGCTGCTTGAACTCTTCGATTTCGACGGTGATCTGGTACGGCAGCTCGGCCCCCATCTGGCGCATGATTTTCTCGCGGACCAGTTCGGCGGCGAGGAAACGGCTGCTGCGGTCGGTGATCTGGTCTTCCGGGAAGAAGTGCTCGTTCTCCGGCAGGTAGCCTGCTATCACGCGTTCCAGGGCTTCGAGGTTATGCCCGTGCTGGGCCGAGATCGGCATGATCTGGGCGTTTGGCAGTTGTTCCTGCAGCCAGCTCAGGTGCGGCATCAGTTCGGCTTTGTCTTCGATACGGTCGGTCTTGTTCAGCGCGACGATCAACGGGCCGGTCACGTATTGCACTCGCTCGAGAACCATCTGGTCTTCATCAGTCCACTTGGTGCGGTCGACCACGAAGATCACAACGTCGACGTCTTTCAACGCCGCCGAAGCGGTTTTGTTCATGTAGCGGTTAAGCGCTTTCTCGCCGCCTTTGTGCATGCCCGGGGTGTCGACGTAGACCGCTTGCACGCTGCCTTCGGTCTTGATGCCCAACATGTTGTGGCGAGTCGTCTGCGGCTTGCGCGAGGTGATCGCGAGCTTCTGGCCGAGGATGTGGTTGAGCAGCGTGGACTTGCCCACGTTGGGGCGGCCAACGATGGCAACATAGCCACAGCGTGTTGCGGTTGAATCAGTCATGGCCATTCTCCACGCCCAGGGCAATCAGTGCTGCAGCGGCCGCTACCTGTTCGGCAATACGACGGCTCACACCCTGACCTCGGCTTTTTTCATTCAGTAAGGTGATTTCACATTCCACGAAGAACACGCGGCAATGCGGCTCACCCTGGATATCCACCACTTCGTAACGTGGCAGTTCGCAACCACGGGACTGCAGGTATTCCTGCAAGCGGGTCTTGGGATCTTTGTTGGTGTCGACCAGCGTCAGGCTTTCGATTTCCGAGGCCAGCCAGGCGACCACGCGCTCCTTGGCCGTCTCCATACCTGCATCGAGGTAGATCGCACCGATCAACGCTTCCAGGGCATCTGCCAGGATCGACTCGCGACGGAAGCCACCGCTTTTCAATTCACCGGAGCCCAGTCGCAGGTATTCACCCAGGCCGAAACCACGGGCCAGCACGGCCAGGGTCTCGCCTTTCACAAGGCGTGCACGCAAGCGCGACAGCTGGCCTTCGCGCGCTTGAGGGAAACGTTCGAAGAGCGCCTCACCGGCGGCAAAGTTAAGGATGGCATCACCGAGGAATTCCAGGCGCTCGTTGTTGCGCCCAGCAAAGCTGCGGTGTGTGAGGGCAAGGACCATCAATTCCTGGTCCTTGAAGGTGTAGCCGAGCTGGCGCTCGAGACGACTTAAAGAAACGCTCACGGTTTACCCATATCTGTTTGGTGGCACCGGCGGCCATCGACGATTGACGCAGTGTTCAAATTCAAATCCTGGTTGGTGCTGCATGGGGCCGGGCAAATAATTGTCCCAGCCCCAGAAAAGCATTCGGCGCTGTGTTCACAGCGCCGCCTGTATTACTTGATCAGCCCGACCCGCGAGAAATTCGGCAGGTGGCTGAGTTTGGGTTCCGGCCAGCTCATCCAGACCGCAAAGGCCTTACCGACTATATTCTGGTCGGGAACCATGCCCAGCAGGTCCTTGGGAATGTTGGGATCATTCCAATAGCGGCTGTCATTGGAGTTGTCACGGTTGTCGCCCATCATGAAGTAGTGCCCGGCAGGCACTTTCCACTCACCGCCAGGCTGGCGGAAGCGCGACATTTCCTTGCGGATCTCATGCTCTACCGCGCCGAGTTTTTCCTGGTACAGCTCGGCGCTGCCCAGGGAACTTGGCTCGGAGCCGAGCAACTTCTCGGCCACCGACTCACCGTTGATCAACAGACGCTTGTCGCCCGTGTAGCGAATCACATCGCCCGGCAGGCCGATCACGCGCTTGATGTAGTTGACGCTCGGGTCGCTCGGGTAGCGGAACACCATCACATCGCCGCGCTGCGGGTCACCAATTTCGATGACCTTCTTGTCGATCACCGGCAGGCGAATCCCGTAGGCAAACTTGTTCACCAGAATGAAGTCGCCCACGTCCAGGGTAGGTTTCATCGACCCCGAAGGGATCTGAAACGGCTCCACCAGGAACGAACGCAGCACCAGCACGATGAACAACACCGGGAAGAACGACTTGCCGTATTCAACCAGCAAAGGCTCTTTGTTCAGCTTCTCGACCACCACGGCATCGGGCTGGCTGACGCTGCCCTGATACGAAGCGATAGCCGCCCGCCGACGCGGGGCGAAGAACACCAGATCAAGCAACGCCAGGAAGCCACAAACGGCAACGGCGATGACCAGCAACAGCGGGAAATTTAGTGACATAGGACCTAACTATCCAACCTGAGCACCGCAAGGAAGGCTTCTTGTGGAATTTCCACGTTGCCCACTTGCTTCATGCGTTTTTTACCGGCCTTTTGCTTCTCAAGCAGCTTGCGCTTACGGCTTACGTCACCGCCGTAGCATTTGGCCAGTACGTTCTTTCTGAGTGCCTTGACGGAGGTCCGTGCAATGATCTGCCCGCCGATGGCGGCCTGGATCGCGACGTCGAACATCTGGCGCGGAATCAGTTCTTTCATCTTCTCGGTCAACTGGCGACCTTTATAGTGCGCATTGTCCTTGTGCACGATCAGTGCCAGGGCATCGACCTTGTCGCCGTTGATCAACACATCCAGCTTCACCAGATTAGCCGACTGGTAACGGTCGAAATGATAATCCAGCGAAGCATAGCCGCGGCTGGTGGATTTGAGACGGTCGAAGAAGTCCAGCACCACTTCGTTCATCGGCAAATCATAGGTCACTTGCACCTGGGTACCGAGGAACAGCATGTCGTGCTGTACGCCACGCTTTTCGATACACAGGGTAATGACGTTGCCCAGGTGTTCCTGTGGCACAAGAATATTGGCGCGCACGATTGGTTCGCGCATGTCTTCGATGGAAGACAGGTCTGGAAGCTTCGACGGGTTATCGACGTAAATCGTTTCACCGGTTTTCAACGCCAGCTCAAAAATAACCGTCGGCGCGGTGGTGATCAGGTCCAGGTCGTATTCGCGCTCAAGGCGCTCCTGGATGATCTCCATGTGCAGCATGCCGAGGAAGCCGCAGCGGAAGCCGA
The DNA here is from genome assembly GCF_963970525.1 of Pseudomonas sp. EA_65y_Pfl1_P113. Lineage (NCBI taxonomy): Bacteria > Pseudomonadati > Pseudomonadota > Gammaproteobacteria > Pseudomonadales > Pseudomonadaceae > Pseudomonas > Pseudomonas sp. EA_65y_Pfl1_P113. The sequence goes on along the minus strand of NZ_CAXAQM010000019.1, from coordinate 31,809 downwards.
AGCCCAGGGCGTCGGAGCTTTCCGGGGTGTACTGCAACGACGAGTCGTTGAGGGTCAGCTTTTGCAGGGCTTCGCGGAAGTCTTCGAAGTCGTCGGAGCTGACCGGGAACAGGCCGGCGTAGACCTGCGGCTGGATGCGCTTGAAACCCGGTAGCACATCGACGTCAGGGGTGGAGCTCAAGGTCAGGGTGTCACCGACCGGCGCACCGTGGATGTCCTTGATACCGGCGATGATGAAGCCCACTTCACCGGCTTTCAGGTCGACGGTGGCAGTGTGTTTCGGGTTGAACACACCGACGCTGTCCACCAGGTGGATCTTGCCGGTGGATTTGACCAGGATCTTGTCGCCTTTCTTCACACGGCCGTGGCGCACGCGCACCAGGGAGACAACGCCCAGGTAGTTGTCGAACCAGGAGTCGATGATCAACGCTTGCAGCGGATCTTCGTAGTTGCCGGTTGGCGCAGGAATGGTATTGACCAGGCGCTCAAGCACTTCGTCGACGCCCAGGCCGGTCTTGGCGCTGCACTCGACGGCGTCGGTGGCGTCAATGCCAATGATTTTTTCGATTTCTTCTTTGACGCGGTCCGGATCGGCTTGCGGCAAGTCGATCTTGTTCAGCACCGGCATCACTTCCAGGCCTTGCTCGATGGCGGTGTAGCAGTTGGCTACGGACTGGGCTTCAACGCCCTGACCCGCGTCCACCACCAGCAATGCGCCTTCGCAGGCCGCCAGGGAACGGCTGACTTCATAGGTGAAGTCGACGTGGCCCGGGGTGTCAATGAAGTTCAGCTGGTACTTGATACCGTCTTTGGCGGTGTAGTACAGAGTGACACTGTGGGCCTTGATGGTGATCCCGCGCTCGCGTTCGAGGTCCATGGAATCCAGCACCTGGGCTTCCATTTCACGCTCGGCAAGGCCGCCGCACATCTGGATGAATCGATCGGCCAGCGTCGACTTACCATGGTCAATGTGGGCGATGATGGAGAAATTGCGGATATGACTCAAATCACTCACGGATCAACACTCAAAAAGGCTGCAGGCAGATTGCCCGCCGAAAAATAGCCGGGAATTGTACCTGATGCTCAGGCCAGGCGTCATCTTTGCTGACCAGAACAAAAATGCCCCGAACTCTGGACCGGGGCATTTTTTGTTCATAAGCGTGGTATCAACCGGCTCGACGCAGTAGCCAGAAGCCAGCCAAGGCACAGATGGCCGTGGGCACCAGCACCGCAAACAGCGGCGAGAAGCCGAACACCAGGCTCGACGGGCCTAGCAGGTCTTGGGCGATACGGAATGTGAAACCCACTAGTACGCCGGTAAACACACGCTGGCCCAGGGTTACGGAGCGTAGCGGACCAAAGATGAACGAGATCGCCATCAGCACCAGCGCAGCCGTCACCACCGGTTGCAACACCTTGACCCAAAATGCCAGCCAGTAACGACCGTTGTTCAGGCCCTGGTCCTTCAGATAGTGGATGTAACTCCAAAGCCCGGAGATCGGCAGGCTTTCCGGGGTCATCACCACGGTATTGAGCAATTGCGGCTTGAGGGCGATGTCCCATTCTGCGCTTGGCACGTTGATCACTTCGGTGCTGGCCTTGGCACCTTGGCCGATATCGCGGAAATACGTGGTAGTGACATCGCTCAATTGCCACTTTTCATCACCGTACTGCGCACGTTTGGCGAAGCTTGACGACAGAAGATGGCGTTCTTTGTCAAAGTTGTAGCGGGTCACGCCAATCAACAGGCCGCCCGGTTGAACGGCATTGATGTGGATAAATTGATCACCCTGGCGGTGCCACAGACCGCGCTTGGAGCTTTGCGCATCGCCCGACCCCTGAGCCAAGGCACGATTAGCCTGGGCCGTGGATTCAGTCGGCGGCGCGACGTATTCACCGATCAGCACGCTGCACAGCATCAGCAGCAACATGGGCTTCATCACCGCCCAGACGATACGACCGATGGAAACCCCGGCCGCGCGCATGATGGTCAGTTCGCTGTTGCTGGCCAGGGTACCCAGGCCGATCAGACAGCCAATCAGCGCTGCCATCGGCATCATCTCGTAGAGACGACGCGGCGCGGTCAGCGCGACAAAGCTGAGCACATCCCACACGGTATAGGTGTCGCTGACGTTACCCACTTCATCGATGAAGGCGAACAACGACGCCAGGCCCAGGATGATGCCCAATACCGCCAGGATGGCGATCAGTACACTGCTACCGATGTAGCGATCGAGCTTAGCCACGAGCCAACTCCTTCTGGCCACGACGGCTCATCATTTTCAAACGTATGGGTTCCCAGTAGAGCAGGCCCAGGCCAATCACCAGGAAGATCCCGTGCACCCACCAAAGGCCCAGGGTCGGGGACAGCCTGCCCTTTTCCAGGGAACCGCGGGCGGAAATCAGGATGGTCAGGTAAGCCATGTACAGCAGGATCGCCGGCAGCAGCTTGAGAAAACGCCCCTGGCGCGGGTTGACGCGCGACAGCGGCACGGCCATCAAGGTCACGATGAACACTAGCAACGGCAGGGAGATGCGCCATTGCAGTTCGGCGATGGAACGCAGTTCCTTGCTGCCGAACAGCTCGGAGGTCGGGATGGCGTCACGGTCGGTAACTTCGTCGCTGATATCCGGACGCGCCAGCATCACGCCATAGGTGTCGTACTGGATTGCACGGTAATCGGCCATGCCGGGGCTACCGTCATAGCGATAGCCGTTTTCCAGGATCAGGTAGCGGCTGCCGTCCGGGCGCACTTCCTGACGCCCCGAATCGGCTACCAATATGGAAATACCACGGTCCTTCTTGTCCTGGCCCAGGCGCTTCTCGGAGATGAACACCCCGCCCAGGTTAGCGCGATCGTCGGTCAGGGTTTCGGTGTAGGTCACCCGAGAGCCGTCATTGAGCGCCTGAAAACGGCCTGGCTCGAGGGTATCGAACTCGGTCATCGCGTCTTGTTTGTTCAGCACCAACTGGAACTGCATGGCGCCCTGGGGAGCCAGGCTCAGGCTCAGCCAGGCGACGATCAGCGCGACGCCGGCGGCTGGGATCATGGTCATGCCCAGCAGGCGCTGCTGGCTCATGCCTGTGGCCGAGAGCACGGTCATTTCGCTTTCGAGGTATAGGCGGCCGTATGCCAGCAGGATCCCCAGGAACAGGCCCAACGGCAGGATCAGTTGCAGGAAGCCCGGCAGGCGAAAGCCCATAATCAGGAACAGCGAGCCTGGGTCCAGGGCGCCCGAAGCGGCTTGGGCCAGGTATTTGACGAAACGACCACTCATGATGATGACCAGCAATACCGCACTCACGGCACTCAGGGTCAACAGGACTTCGCGGGACAGATAACGGAAGACGATCAAACCAGACACTCCAGGGTTGTCAGGCTAAGGCGGCCAAACAAGCAAGCATACCGAGTCAGCCCCTTTACACAGGGCCGGCTAAAAAGATGGCACATTATCCTGTGATTGACCGCGCCTGTCACTGCGCAACCTCATGCACGTGCACAAAGCTGGCGGCAAGGGTTGTCAGGCTCCGCCGGCGAGGTTCAAACTGCGGCCTTTGTCGCCGGCGGTTTACACAGCTGCCGGGTATTAAAGCCGGAGTACAGACTCCTGGCTAATAGACCTTTATAAGGGACCCGAAAATGGAATTGGTTGTAAAAAGCGTTAGCCCCGAAACGTTGAAAACCGCCACCCTCGTGGTCGCCATTGGCGAAGGCCGCAAACTCGGCGTTGCCGCCAAGCAACTCGACGAACTCAGCGGCGGCGCTATCAGCGCAGTGCTCAAGCGCGGCGACCTGGCCGGCAAAGTCGGCCAGAGCCTGCTGCTGCAGAGCCTGCCCAACCTCAAAGCCGAGCGTGTATTGCTGGTGGGCGTGGGCAAGGACGCCGAACTCGGCGACCGCCCTTTCCGCAAGATCATCAGCGCCATCCTCACCACCCTCAAGGGCCTGGGCGGCAGCGATGCAGCGCTGGCACTCGATGAAATCATTGTAAAAGGCCGTGACAGCTACGGCAAGACCCGCCTGCTGGCTGAAACGTTGGTGGATGGCGGTTACTTCTTCGACCAGTTCAAGAGCCAGAAAGCCGAACCGCGTGCCCTGAAGAAAATCACCCTGCTGACCATCAAGGCGGCCCAGGCTGAAGTCGAGCGCGCCGTGACCCACGCGACAGCTATCGCCAATGGCATGTCGTTCACCCGCGACCTGGGTAACCTGCCGCCGAACATCTGCCACCCGACCTTCCTGGGCGAACAAGCCAAGGCACTGGGCAAAGAGTTCAAGGGCCTGAAAGTTGAAGTGCTGGATGAGAAAAAGATCAAGGAACTGGGCATGGGCTCGTTCTATGCCGTAGGCCAGGGCAGCGACCAGCCGCCACGCCTGATCGTGATGCAATACAACGGCGGCAAGAAGTCCGAGAAGCCTTACGCCCTGGTCGGCAAAGGCATCACCTTCGACACCGGCGGCATCAGCCTCAAGCCGGGCCAAGGCATGGACGAGATGAAGTACGACATGGGCGGCGCCGCGAGCGTGTTCGGTACCCTGCGTGCCGTGCTGGAACTCAAACTGCCGATCAACCTCGTATGCATCCTGGCCTGCGCCGAGAACATGCCAAGCGGCGGCGCGGCGCGCCCGGGCGATATCGTGACCACCATGAGCGGCCAGACCGTCGAAATCCTCAACACCGACGCCGAAGGCCGCCTGGTGCTGTGCGATGCCCTGACCTACGCCGAGCGCTTCAAGCCACAGGCCGTGATCGATATCGCCACCCTGACCGGCGCCTGCATCGTCGCGCTGGGCTCCCACACCTCGGGCCTGCTGGGCAACAACGACGAGCTGATCGAGCAACTGCTCAGCGCCGGCAAGGCTGCCGACGACCGCGCCTGGCAACTGCCGCTGTTCGATGAGTACCAGGAACAGCTGGACAGCCCGTTCGCCGACATCGCCAACATCGGCGGCCCGAAAGCCGGCACCATCACTGCTGCCTGCTTCCTGTCGCGCTTTGCCAAAAACTTCAACTGGGCCCACCTGGACATCGCCGGCACGGCCTGGACCAGCGGCGGCAAGGACAAGGGCGCCACTGGCCGTCCGGTGCCACTGCTGACCCAATACCTGTTGGATCGCGCCAAGGCCTGAAACTGACGATTCCGGGACGGCCATCACGCCGTCCCGGTCTCAGGAACCCCAATGACCCAAGTCGACTTCTATATATTGCCCAGCGCCGACCCGCTCGCGCGCCTGGACTTTGCCTGCAAACTCACCGAAAAAGCCTGGCGCTTGGGCCACCGTATTTACCTGCATTGCAGCGATGCTGCGCAGCGTGACGAGCTTGATGCCCGCCTATGGCGCTTCAAGGGCGAAAGCTTCGTGCCCCACGGCCCCGCCGAGTCTGAACCTGAAGGCTTGGTGGTGCTGGGCTTAGGCGACAACTGCGGCGCTCATCAGGACCTGCTGGTCAACCTGGACCTGAAAGTACCGCCCTTTGCCAAGGCGTTCGCCCGTGTGGCGGAAGTGGTGGTGGAAGATCCGGCTATTCGTCAGGCCGCGCGGGAGAGTTTCCGTTTCTACCGCGAACAGGGCTATCCTCTGCAAGATCACCGGTTACAACGACTTTGAGCACACGATGGACACTCCCAATTCTGTAAAAAAAGACGACCACCTGCTGGACGACCTTGAGTCGATCCGCCAGTTGCTGGGTGATGATGACTTGCAGCCGCCGCTGCTGACCGAGACGGTCAATGGCGAGGTCCAGATTCCGCTGTTATTCGACATGGTCGGTAATAAGCCCGCAGCCCCGGTAGCAGTCACTGCAGTAGCAGAACCCGCTCCCGCCGAAAAAGGGCCCGACGCCCTGCTGCTGCACCTGGATAAAGAACTGCGCGCCGCTGCGCAATTGATCATGCAAGACGTGATCGACGACTTTGCCCCGCATATCGAGACCGAGATAAAGCGTCGGTTGGATGCACGGATGGAGCGGCTGATCGCCGCAGCTACAAGCAATTAGCTACAAGCTGCAAGAGCAGTTGCCCCCAAGCTTGTAGCTCATAGCTTGTAGCTTGCAACTGCTCCCCCCCGTTATACTTGCCGGCTTTCCTGAATTAATGCCAACTAGGGTCCCGCCGCGCATGGATAAGACCTATCAGCCCCACGCTATCGAAACTTCCTGGTACAACACCTGGGAGTCCGAGAACTATTTCGCCCCACAAGGTGCGGGCGACTCGTACACCATCATGATTCCGCCACCGAACGTCACTGGCAGCCTGCACATGGGCCATGGCTTCAACAATGCGATCATGGATGCGTTAATCCGTTTCCGCCGCATGCAGGGCCGCAATACCCTGTGGCAGCCAGGCACCGACCACGCCGGTATCGCCACGCAGATGCTGGTGGAACGCCAACTCGAAGCGACCGGCCAGAGCCGTCACGACCTGGGTCGCGAGAAATTCCTGGAAAAGATCTGGGAATGGAAAGACCAGTCCGGCGGCAACATCAGCCGTCAGATCCGCCGCCTGGGCTCGTCCGTCGACTGGAGCCGCGAGCGCTTCACCATGGACGATGGCCTGTCGGAATCCGTGAAAGAAGCCTTCGTGCGCCTGCATGAAGACGGCCTGATCTACCGCGGCAAGCGCCTGGTCAACTGGGACACCAAGTTGCACACGGCGATTTCCGACCTCGAAGTGGAAAACCACGACGAGAAAGGCTTCCTGTGGAACCTCAAGTACCCACTGGCCGACGGCGCCAAGACCGCTGAAGGCAATGACTACCTGATCGTCGCCACCACCCGTCCGGAAACCATGCTCGGCGACGCCGCCGTAGCGGTTAACCCGAACGATGAACGCTACCAGGCGCTGATCGGCAAGTTCGTCGAGCTGCCTTTGGTTGGCCGTCGCATCCCGATCATCGCGGACGACTACTGCGACCCTGAATTCGGCACCGGCTGCGTGAAAATCACCCCAGCCCACGACTTCAACGACTACGAAGTCGGCAAGCGTCACAACCTGGCGCTGCTGAACATCTTCGACAAGAATGCCGCCGTACTGCCGGCCTGCCAGGTGTTCAACCTGGACGGCACGCTGAACGAGAGCATCGACGGCAAGATCCCGGCCGAATACGTCGGCCTCGACCGCTTCGAAGCGCGCAAGCAGATCGTTGCCGCCTTCGACGCCGTCGGTTTGCTGGTGAGCGTTGACGACCACGGCCTGAAAGTGCCGAAGGGCGACCGTTCCGGCACCGTGATCGAACCGTGGCTGACCGACCAGTGGTACGTGTCCACCAAGCCGCTGGCCGAGCCTGCGATTGCCGCAGTGGAAGATGGCCGAATCCAGTTCGTGCCGAAACAGTACGAAAACATGTACTTCTCGTGGATGCGTGACATCCAGGATTGGTGCATCAGCCGTCAACTGTGGTGGGGCCATCGCATTCCGGCCTGGTACGACGAATCAGGCAAGGTCTACGTAGGCCGCGACGAAGCCGAAGTGCGTGCCAAGCACACCCTCGGCCCGGACGTTGCGCTGCAACAAGACAACGACGTACTGGATACCTGGTTCAGCTCGGGCCTGTGGACGTTCTCCACCCTGGGCTGGCCGCAGCAGACCGAATTCCTGAAGAAATTCCACTCCACCGACGTGCTGGTTACCGGTTTCGACATCATTTTCTTCTGGGTTGCCCGGATGATCATGCTGACCATGCATTTGGTGAAGAACGAAGACGGCACGCCGCAAGTACCGTTCAAAACCGTGTACGTGCACGGCCTGGTGCGTGATGGCCAGGGCCAGAAGATGTCCAAGTCCAAGGGCAACGTCCTGGACCCGCTGGACATCATCGACGGCATCGACCTGGAAACCTTGGTGCAGAAACGCACCTCGGGCCTGATGCAGCCGAAACTGGCGAAGAAGATCGAGAAGCAGACCCGCGACGAGTTCGCCGACGGCATCGCCAGCTACGGCACCGACGCCCTGCGCTTCACCTTCTGCTCGTTGGCGTCTACCGGTCGCGACATCAAGTTCGACATGGGCCGTGTCGAGGGCTATCGCAACTTCTGCAACAAGATCTGGAACGCGGCGCGCTACGTGCTGGACAAAGGCGAAGACTGCGGCCAGAACGGCGAAGAGGTCGAACTGTCCCTGGCTGACCGCTGGATCATTTCGCAACTGCAACGCACCGAAACCGAAGTGACCCGCCAACTCGACCAGTTCCGTTTCGACCTCGCCGCACAGGCCTTGTACGAGTTCATCTGGAACCAGTATTGCGACTGGTACCTGGAACTGTCCAAGCCCGTGCTGTGGGACGAAAACGCACCTGTCGAACGCCAGCGCGGCACCCGTCGCACCCTGGTGCGCGTGCTGGAAGTGGCGTTGCGCCTGGCGCATCCGTTCATGCCGTTCATCACCGAAGAAATCTGGCAGCGCCTCGCGCCGCTGGCCGGTATCGAAGGCAAGACCATCATGCTGCAGCCTTGGCCGGTGGCCAACGAAGCGCGTATCGATGAGGCGGCCGAAAGCGATATCGAATGGCTCAAGACGTTGATGATGGGCACACGTAACATCCGTGCCGAGATGAACATCGGGCCGGGCAAGCCACTGGCAGTGTTTGTGAAGAACGCCAGCGCTGAGGATCAGCGTCGTCTTACTGAGAACGATGCACTGCTCAAGAAGCTGGCGAAGCTGGAGTCGATCACTGTATTGGCTGCGGGCGAAGAAGCACCGCTGTCCGCCACCGCTCTGGTGGGCGACATGGAAGTGCTGGTGCCGATGGCTGGCCTGATCGACAAGGGCGCTGAACTGGCCCGCCTCGACAAAGAAATCCTGCGCCTGCAAGGCGAAGTGCAGCGGGTGGGCGGCAAGCTGTCCAACGCGGCGTTCGTCGACAAGGCGCCGGCTGAAGTGATCGAAAAAGAACGCGCCAAGCTGGCAGAGGCTGAACAGGCCTTGGGTAAGCTGGCGGAGCAACATGCGCGGATTTCCAGCCTGTAAGGTGTGAACCGCGTGAAAAAAGAGACCTTCGGGTCTCTTTTTTTTGCTTTTTGTGGGAGCTGGCTTGCCTGTGATGCAGGCAACTCGGTGTACCTGCAAGAGAGCGTTGATACCATCGCAGGCAAGCCAGCTCCCACATTTGACCGAGATCACCTCAAGAATGTGTGACAATGCCCACCACTTTGAGCCAACACCAGAATCATCATGACCCCCCCCAGCACGCCAAAACCTCCGCGCAAGAAGCCTAAAACCGCAGTCACGGCCAAGCCCGTCGTGCCGCGCAAAGAGGCCACCCTGCACCCGCGCAACCGTCACACGGGCCGTTACGACTTCCCTGCGCTGATCAAAACCACGCCGGAACTGGCGCAGTTCGTGATCCTCAACCCCTACGGCAAGGAAAGCATCGACTTCGCCAGCCCGGATGCGGTGCGGGTGTTCAACCGGGCACTGCTGAAGGCTTTTTATGGCATCCAGCACTGGGACATCCCGGCGGATTACCTGTGCCCACCGGTGCCGGGACGTGCAGACTACGTACACTTCCTCGCCGACCTGCTGGCCAGCGTCAACGACGGCAAGATCCCGCGTGGTTCAATCGTCAAGGTGCTGGACATCGGCATGGGCGCCAATTGCGTCTACCCGTTGATTGGCTACATGGAGTACCGCTGGAACTTCCTGGGCTCGGAGGTCGACCCTACCGCCGTGGCCGCGGCAAAGGCCATCGTGCAGTCCAATGACCTGAGCAAGGTCATCCAGTTGCGCCTGCAGGCTAACCCTAAGCAGATCCTGCTGGGCTTGCTGGAACCGGGTGAGCGCTTTGACCTGACCATGTGCAACCCGCCATTCCACGCGTCCATGGACGAAGCCACCAAGGGCAGCGAACGCAAGTGGCGAGCCTTGGGCAAGGCTGACCCGAAACGCAAGTTGCCGGTGCTGAACTTCGGCGGCCAATCGGCCGAGTTGTGGTGTGAAGGCGGTGAAGCACGCTTCGTGACCCAGTTGATCGCCGAGAGCGCGCACTTTGCCCACAAGGTGTTGTGGTTCAGCACTCTGGTGTCAAAAGCGTCGAACTTGCCCGCCATCGAGACTGCGCTGAAAAAAGCCGGCGTGCTGGAAAGCCAAGTGGTGGAAATGTCTCAGGGGCAGAAGCAAAGCCGCTTTGTGGCCTGGACCTTCCAGACCAAGAACGAACAGCAGATCTGGCGCCAGCGCTGGGTACGCGACTAGCCCTTCATCACAGTAGAATCGCAGGCAACAAAAAACCGTGCCCGGATCGCTCCGGAGCACGGTTTTTTTGCTGCGTCTTACTTGTTAACAGCGTCGGTCAGGCCTTTGGCCACAACCAGCTTGATAACTTTCTTGGCAGCGATTTCGATGGCAGCGCCAGTCGAAGGGTTACGGCCAGTACGGGCAGGACGCTCGGTCACTTTCAGTTTGCCAACGCCTGGCAGAGTGATTTCGCCGCCGTTTTCCAGCTGATCAGCAACGATCTGGCTCAGTTGGTCCAGCAGAGCGCGCACGGTGGTCTTCGGTGCGTCTACTGCTTCAGCCAGGTCAGCGATCAGTTGGTCTTTAGTAATAGCCATTGTGGTGTTCCTTCCCTATCAAATTCATATGGATTGCAGAGTGCAGTGTCAGCCGTCGAGCCCGACCGTCACGGCCTGGCACCCCCGGCTATAACCACGGAGATCGGGGTTATAGATGCTTGAAACGGGGATTGGTTCGACCTGACAGATGCTGAATGCACGCTTATCGCCGAGACTTGGCGTAAGACGGGGCAAAACTAGCACAGAGACGGGGAAATATCCGCCTCTACCTACCCATTTGGTCAGCTTTATCGCTCTAAACCGTGAAAAAAAGGTATAGGAACCGTCGGAGGGTACGCATAACCGCCTTCGAAGCACGTCTTGCCCAATGGGTGCGGTACACTGGGCGACTTTTTGGGGAGGGCGCACCGCTCCCCTTCAACCAGCCGAGAAGCCTATGCCGATCCGTCATTGCATCGTCCACCTGATCGACAAAAAACCCGACGGCACACCTGCAGTTCTTCACGCCCGTGACTCGGAGTTGTCCGAATCCGCTGCCATCGAGAACATGCTTGCCGACCTTAACGAGAGCTATAACGCCAAACAAGGCAAGGCCTGGGGCTTCTTCCATGCCGAGTCCGGCGCGCACCCGTTCAGCGGCTGGTTGAAGGAATATTTCGACGGCGGCCAGGATTTCACCACGTTCAGCCGCACTGCCGTCGAGCACCTGCAGAAGTTGATGGAAGAGTCCAACCTCTCCGTCGGTGGTCACGTGCTGTTTGCCCACTACCAACAAGGCATGACCGACTACCTGGCCATCGCCCTGCTGCACCACAGCGAAGGCGTGGCGGTGAATGATGAGCTGGACGTGACCCCTTCTCGTCACCTGGACCTCGGCCAACTGCACCTGGCGGCACGCATCAACGTCTCCGAGTGGCAGAACAACAAGCAGTCCAAGCAATACATTTCCTTTATCAAAGGCAAGAACGGCAAGAAAGTCTCGGAGTACTTCCGCGACTTTATCGGCTGCCAGGAAGGCGTCGACGGCCCGGGCGAGACCCGCACGCTGCTCAAGGCCTTCAGCGACTTCGTCGAAAGCGAGGACCTGCCGGACGAATCCGCTCGCGAAAAAACCAAGACCCTGGTGGATTACGCCAGCAGCCAGGCCAAGCTCGGCGAGCCGATGGGCCTGGAGGAACTCTCGGGGCTGATCGATGAAGATCGGCCAAAAGCGTTCTACGACCATATCCGCAACAAGGACTACGGCCTGTCGCCAGAGATCCCGGCTGACAAACGCACCCTCAACCAGTTCCGTCGCTTCACCGGCCGCGCCGAAGGCTTATCGATCAGCTTTGAAGCGCACTTGCTGGGCGACAAGATTGAGTACGACGAAGCCGCCGGGACCTTGATCATCAAGGGCTTGCCGACCCAACTGACCGACCAGCTCAAGCGCCGTAACTGATGCTCGGCGGGGTTTTCAAGAAAGTCCTGCTGGTGTTGCTGGTCGTGGTGGTGATCCAGAACTGGGGCAAGATCGAGCGGGTGTTCAACCCATCGCAGGTGGTACCAGAGCAGACCCGCGCCTCGGCGCGCGTGGTGCTCTATTCCACCGAGTGGTGTGGTTACTGCAAGCAGATCCGCCGGTTCCTGGACCAGAAGGGCATTGCGTACCAAGCGTTTGATATCGAGAAAAACCCCCAGGCGCGCAAGGCGTATAAGGCGTTGGGTGGCGGTGGGATTCCGTTCGTGGATGTAAATGGCACGCTGATCCGCGATTACAGCCCCGAGAAGATCATGGCTGCGCTGAAGTAATCAGCGCACCACGATCATCCGCCCCAATACCGTGTGCTGCTCAAAGCCAAGCACAGCCTGCAACGCATTCAACACCGCCTGCGGGTCTTTGCTCGGGAAGCTGCCGCTGACCCGTTTGGCGCCCGCCTCTTCGTTGAGCAACAGAATGCGTCCAGGATAGTAGCGCCCCAAGTCATTGATCACATCGGCCAGCGGCGCGTTGTAGTAGTTGAGCCAGCCGTCACGCCAAGCCAGGCGTGATTCGCTGTCGACCGCATGCAGAGGGTCGGCGACACCGTCGGCGTAGGTCACTTGCTGGCCTGCCGTAAGAATTTGCTGCGGGCCCTGCTTGGACGGTATGACGCCAACGCGCCCGGACAACACGGTTACCTCAGCCCCCTCCGGTTGCAGGCGCACTTCAAACTGCGTACCCAACACCCGCGCTTCACCGCTGCCCGCCTCCACCACAAAGGATTGCCCGGTGTGAGTTACGCTGAAAAACCCGGCACCGCGACGCAACTGGATATGCCGCTCACCCTGGCTGAAATCCACGGCAATGGCGCTGTCGGCATCGAGGGTGATTTGGGACTTGTCGGCCAGCGTGAAGGTTCTGACCTCCCCCGGCGCCGTCATGTAGTCGGCGCCGAAGTCATCGACCCAGCGCGACGGCTGCCAACCGGCGCCCATCGACACCATCAACACCAGACAGGCGGCCATTGCCAACGCGCCAGACCAACGCACAACCCGTGAGCGCTTCGAGGTGTTCATCGCATTGAGATAACCCTGCAAGGCCATGGCCTCTTCATCCGCCAGTTTGCGTGCCGGCACTTCGCTCAACTCCCACAGCACCTGTGCCTGTGCATAGGCCTCGACGTGCGCGGGATCGGCGCGCAGCCAGTGGCTGAACGTGGCCTGGTCGCCGCTGCTGGGTTGGTCATGCAACAGGCTCAGCCAAGCCAGTGCGGCCTGCTCCTGCGCGGGCGTGGGGGTGACGTTCACGGTGCTTTCCCTGGCGTGCGTGGGGGCGATGGTTCGCGAAGGCTGGCTTTGCAGGCTTCGAGGGCACGCATCATATGTTTTTCCACGGCACTTTGGGACAGGCCCATGGCCTTGGCGATCTCCGCGTATTTGCGGCCGTGAATGCGGTTGAGCAGGAAAATCTGCCGCGTGCGTTCGGGCAAGCTGCGCAAGGCGGCTTCGACGTGGCGCAAATCATTGCCGGCTTCCAGCGCTGCCTGCGGCTCGCAACCCTGATTGTCCTGCTGCTCGGGCAGCCAGCCTTCGCTGCTGCGCACCCGCGCGCTTTCGCTGCGCAGGTGGTCGATGGCAATATTGCCGGCGCAGCGCAACAGGTAGGTGCTGAGTTCTTCGACCTGCACCAATGGCCGGCGCCAGAAGCGCAGGAACAGGTCCTGCACCAGGTCGGCCGCCGTGGCGCGACATCCCACACGGCGGTTCACCAAGGCCTCCATCTGCGAACGCTGGGACAAAAACACCTGCAGGAAATGCGCACGTCCACCTACCGCGTCAGCGTGCGGGCTGTCCTGGGACTCGGGTGGGGTGCTGATCATCAGGCTGAACTCAAAGAGTGGCAAAGGCCGCAACAGGGCTGGCGAGCAGGCCGACGCCCGCCAGGATCAAGGCCAGCCTTGGCCGATACGGCAACAACAGCACCAGCAACAGCGCACTGAGCATCAATACCGCGCACCATTGCACAAGGCCCTGGCCCCAACCCGCGATATTCACGGCGGGCCAGATCGACACCGTCAGCAGCACCCACCCGGCCACACGCAGGGCCAGCCGACGACGGGGCGATGGCTTGCTGTGCAGCAGTTCGCCGTGATGTCGGTCGGTAGACAAGCACAATGCGGTGAACCCCCCGTAGCACATCAGCAGTGCGAGCAGCATTCAGTTCGCCTCCCGCTTGAGCGTCAACCGGCGTGCGCGTTCAGGCTTGGAGGCAGGCACCATACGCTGCTGCATTTTCCAGGCGGCCCAGGCCAGGAACACGCCGCTGGCCAGGCAAGTCAAGTCGAAGCCGGCCATGGCCCAGTCGCCCGTTGCCAGGGAAACGCCCAGGTGATGGGAGGTCGTGAGCGCATTGAGCAGTGGAATGGCGATAAACAGCAGCGCGCCAGCGCTCAACTGTTCGATCCACCCCTGGCGACCGCGGCGCAGCATGGCGTGCACCAGGCTCAGGCCCCAGACGATAAAGAAGGTTTGCACTTCCCAGTCGGAACGCTCGGCGAAGCTCACCGGCAACAAACGGTTGGCCCAGAAAAACGCCGCGATGGCGATCATCAGTCCGGACATACTGGCGATGTTCAGCACTTCCACCAGGCGCAATTCAAACGGCATCACCGCGCTTTTAGCGTGCTTGAGCTGGCGTTTGCCAAGCCAGATCACCAGCCCGGTGCCAATCATCGCCGTGCCCGCCAGACCACAGATAAAGTACAACCAGCGCAGTACCGGGCCGGCGAAATGGCCCATGTGCAGGCCATAAAAACTGCCGCCGATCACGGCGGGCAGTGACTGCTCACCACTGACCCGCAACAGCTCGCCCGTGTTGCCGTTAAAGGACACCGTGCTGCCGAAATCATGCACCACGCTGTCAGAGCCGGCGCGAAACACATTGACCGAAGCGTTCACATCACTGGGGTTATTCACCGCCACACGCCCGACATGTCCACCCGCCCACTGCTCACGCGCCTGTTCGTACATCGGCACCAGCGGCTTCAACTGCCCAGGTTGCCCGAGCGCCGGTGCATTGTTTGTCGCCGGGAACACCTCACTGAAGAAGGCGCGGGTGTCGTTGCCATACGAGGCCAGGATCGGTGCCGGCATCACCAGGCTCATGAAAATCACCAAGCTGCTGTAGGTGATCATCAGGTGAAATGGCAGCACTAACACACCCACCGCGTTGTGCCCGTCGAGCCAGGAACGCTGGCCTTTGCGGGGGCGGAAAGTGAAGAAGTCCTTGAAGATTTTCTTGTGGGTGATGATCCCGGTGATCAGTGCAACAAACATCGCCATCGCGGCAATGGTCGACAGCCAGCGGCCCCAGGGATGCGGCATTTGCAGCTGGAAGTGAAAGCGATAGAAGAACTCGCCCCCCATGCTTTCACGGGCCTGCACTGCCTGGCCGGTGACGGGGTCGAGGGTTTTCTGGATAAAGTTGCCACGCTTGCCGGGGTCGACTTTGTCTTGCCACATTACCGACAGGCTGGGGTCGCGGCTGTCCGGCAGGGTGATAAACCAGCGGGCAGCGGTCGGCGCGACGTGCTGCAGATAGGTTTGAGCGACGTTCAGGCTACGCGCATCGTCCAAGGGACGAGCCTGCACTTCGGGCTGCATCCAGTGGCTGATTTCGTCTTTGAAATACGCCAACGTGCCTGTCAGAAAAATCGCAAACAACAGCCAGCCGAAGATCAATCCAGCCCACGTGTGCAACCAGGCCATGGCCTGTCGAAAGCCCTCTTTCATGTGCGCGCCATCCAAAAGCCCACGCCCGCCAGCGTGGCAAATGCTGCGCTCGGCAGCATCACGCCGAACCAGGCGCGTATGGCGCTGCGGCAGGCGAAACACCAGAGCACGGCCAGCAGATAGAACACGAATGAACTCATCATCCCGGTGATCACAGCGTCGGCACGCGACGTGGGCATCCACAGCGCGAGGCAGATGCTGGCCAGTGAAGCCATCAGGTAACCGCCCACCACAGCAGCCAGTACGCGCGAGGTCACAGCGAGACGATAGGAGACAGGCAGCGAGGTTTTGCTTTTCATGCGAGAGGCGCCAGGTTCATCAGCACGCGATATTAATGATAAATATTCTCATAAGCAAAAGAGAACGGATGAAACACCTGTGCAGATGGATTGCCGAAGCCCGCCATGCGCTCTACAATGCGAACAATTCTTGTTCTCTAAAGCATGCCGATGCTTGCGGAGCGTTCCCGTTGAGCCCGTCCACTACCGTCGAAGTTTTGTACAACGACCATCACCACTGGCTCACCGGCTGGTTGCGACGCAAACTCGGCTGCCCGGAAAGTGCCGCCGACCTGGCTCAGGACACGTTCATCCGCGTGCTCACCGCGCGGGAAACGCCAACGCTGATCGAACCCCGCGCGTTCCTCACCACTGTCGCCAAGCGCGTGCTGTTCAACTTCTACCGTCGCCAAGACCTGGAACGCGCCTATCTCGATGCCTTGGCGCAAATGCCCGAACACGTTGCACCGCCGGAAGAAGAACGCGCGATCATTCTGCAAACCCTGGTTGAACTGGACCAACTGCTCGACGGCCTGCCCACGCAGGTCAAGCGTGCCTTCCTGCTGGCCCAACTGGATGGCCTGACCTACGCGCAAATCGGCGCTGAGTTGGGCATTTCCATCGCCACTGTTAAACGCCACTTGAGCAAAGCGGCGATGCGCTGCTACTTCGCCCTATGAATTTTTCCACGCACGTCGCCGAACAAGCCGTGCATTGGCTGATGGAAATGCAGCAAGGCGCCCTCAATCCACGCCAGCAAGCCGCCTGGCAGCAATGGTTGAACGCCCACAGCGAACACCAGCGCGCGTGGGACCACATGCAGCGTGTCAACCAGCGCCTGCGCGGCATGCCGCTGCCCCTGGCCCACGCGGCACTGAACGCACCCACCTCCACCAGCCGACGCCAGGCCCTGAAGCTGCTGCTGATACTCGGCGCAGGCTCGGCCGCCGCCTGGAGCCTGTGCCAGCAACCTATATTGCCGCCGCTGAGCGCCGACTACCGCAGCCCCGTCGGCCAGCGCCGTAAGGTACAACTGGCGGATGGCAGCCAATTGCAGCTCAATACCGCCAGTGCGGTGGATGTGCATTTCGACGGCCAGCAACGCCTGATCCGCTTGCTCGAAGGCGAGATCCTGCTGACCGGCGCCGCAGGCAATACGCCGCTGCAGGTGCTGACCGGCCAGGGCCTGCTCAGCAGCCAGGCGGCGCGTTTGAACGTGCGTCAGTTCAGCGATCACACTCAACTGTCGGTGTTCGAGGGGCGCGTCGACGTCATGCCCAATACCTATAGCGGCCTGCCGCTGACAGTCCAGGCTTCGCATCAGGTCAATTTCACGCGCAAAGGCTGGGACACCCCGCGCCCTACCGACGCCAACAGCGGCGCCTGGGCCGACGGCATGCTGGTCGCGTCTCACATGCGCCTGGAAGATTTCCTCGCCGAACTCGGCCGTTATCGCCGTGGCCAGGTTAATTGCGACCCACAGGTGGCCAATCTGCTGATCTCCGGCAGCTATCCACTGGACAACAGCGAACGCATTCTCGACCTGCTGGAAGTGAGCCTGCCGGTCAACGTTCGGCGGTTTACCCGCTACTGGGTGACCGTCCAGGCCCGCGCCTGAACTTTTTCTTAAAAACGATGAGCCGTTTTCCACACCTCGTGTGACAGAGAAGGAAAGCCACCTAGATCCTTCCTTCTCAGGACCGCCCGTCATGCCCCAGCAACCGACGCTTCTCGCCCGCTCACTGCGCCAACTCCTACTCGGCGCCAGCCTGAGTCTTACCGTACTGCCTCAGGTCATGGCCGCCGACGCCAAGCCTTTTCACATCGCGCCGACTTCGTTGGAAGCCGCACTGAATCAATTTGGCCGCGAAGCCGGCGTGTTGATCTCCTTTGGTTCCGAAGTGACGGCGGGCATGCAGAGCCGTGGCTTGACGGGCAACTACAGCGCGGCTGAAGGCCTGCAAAAACTGCTGGAAGGCACCGGCCTGCAAGCCCGCGCCGAAGGCGACAATGCCTACAGCCTGCAACCGGCCACTGCCCCAGCCAGCATTGAGCTGGGCACCTCCAGCGTGGTCGGCGACTGGCTCGGCGACGCCGCGCAAACCAACGTCTTCGAACACCCCGGCGCCCGTGATGTGATCCGCCGTGAAGAATTCGAACGCCAGGGCGCGACCCAGGCCAAAGACGTGCTCAACCGCATTCCCGGCGTCAACGCCCCGGACAATAACGGCACCGGCAGCCATGACATGGCGCTGAACTTCGGTATTCGCGGCCTCAACCCGCGCCTGGCATCACGCTCCACAGTGCTGATGGACGGCATCCCGGTGCCTTTCGCGCCTTACGGCCAGCCACAGCTTTCGTTTGCACCGATCAGCATGGGCAATATGGATGCAGTAGACGTGGTGCGCGGCGGCGGCGCTGTGCGCTACGGCCCGCAAAACGTCGGCGGTGTGGTCAACTTCGTGACCCGCGCAATTCCGGATGCGCCCACCGTCAAAGGCGGTTTGCAGACCGAAACCAGCCCCTCTTCCAGCCACGACGGCTTCAAGACCACCGGCAACCTGCTGGCGGGCGGCACTGCCGACAACGGCCTGGGCGGGGCGATTTTGTACTCCGGTACCCGTGGCGGCGACTGGCGCGAACACAGCGACACGCAAATCGACGACCTGATCCTCAAGGGTAAATACCAACTCGACGACGCCAACAGCTTCAACGCCATGGCGCAGTACTACGAAGGCCAGGCCGATATGCCTGGAGGCCTGAATGTCGCTAACTACAAGGCCGACCCGTACCAGTCCACCCGCCCCTACGACAAATTCTGGGGCCGCCGTACGATGTTCAACATCGGCTATCGCTATGAGCAGGACCGTCGCGAATTCACCGTAAACAGTTTCTTCACCAAGACCCTGCGCAGCGGCTACCTGGACCAGGGCACGTTCCTCTCGTTGTCCCCACGTGAATATTGGGTACGTGGCATCGAGACCCGCTTCGCCCAAGGCTTCGACCTGGGCCCGACCAGCCATGAAGTCGGCGTCGGTTACCGCTACATCAACGAGGCTGGCCACGAACTGCGTTACCGCACGCCGATCGCCGCCAACCAGCAAATCCCCAGCACCGACAGCCGCAACGACCGCGACACCCGTGGCGGCACCGAAGCCAACGCTTTCTTCGTCGATGACCGGATTGATATCGGCAAGTGGACCCTCACCCCGGGCATTCGCTACGAGATGATCGAGTCCCAGCAGACCAACAACCTCACCAACGTCAAATACAAGGGCGACTACAACACCGCGCTGCCGGCGCTGAACGTGCTCTACCACCTCACTGACAGCTGGAACCTCTACGCCAACACCGAAGGCTCGTTGGGCAGCGTCCAATACAGCCAGATGCCCAACCGCGTGACCAGCGGCGAAGTGAAACCGGAAAAAGCCCGCACCTGGGAACTGGGCACCCGCTACAACGACGGCACGTTGCGTGCAGAAATCGGTGCGTTCCTGATCAACTTCGACAACCAGTACGAAAGCAACCAGACCAACGACTCGGTGATTGCCCGTGGCGAAACGCGCCATCAAGGCATCGAGACCAGCGTCAACTATGCGCTCGACGGTTTGAGCCCGGCGCTGGCCGGCTTTGATGTGTATGCCACCTATGCCTACGTCGACGCCACCATCCGCGAAGACGGCCCGAACAAAGGCAACCGCGTGCCGTTCTCGTCCAAGCACAAGGGCACCCTGGGCGTGGGTTACACCGAAGGCCGCTGGAAGCTCAACCTGGACAGCAGCTACCAGAGCAGCCAGTTCGCCGACAACGCCAATACCCAAAAGGAAAGTGCTGACGGCGCAAACGGACGCATCCCGGGCTACCTGTTATTCAGCAGCCGCGCGGCATATGACTTCGGCCCGCAGTTGTCGGACTTGAACGTGGCAGTCGGCGTGAAAAACATCTTCAACACGCAGTACTTCACCCGCTCGTTCGACGATAACAACAAGGGCAAATACGTGGGAGAGCCGCGTACGGTCTACGTGCAAACCTCCATCGCGTTTTAAGACTGAAACGAAAACGGGCCTGCAAATGCAGGCCCGTTTTTAGTGGGGTGTGAAAAAACTGTCAGCTGTTAAGTGCAGCATTTTCGTTTTCCAGGAATTCCTCTTCAAGCGCGTCATCGTTCACTTTATTGACCGACAGGTTTTTACCGGCAGCGCGCGGCTTGCCTTGCAGTTTGCCAAACAAATGTTCCAACGCATGGTCCAGCTTGGTGGCTGCACCGTCGATCGCCTGTTCCAGGGTATCGGCCTTGTGTAGTACCGAAACCGGCTGGTGGCCTTTTGGCCGTGCTTCCAGGCGGCAACTTAAATCGTGGGGACCGGGCTTATCCCCGTTCTCATCTTTAAGGTAGACCTCAACGCGGGTCAGGTCTTCTTCATAACGTTCGAGCGTGCTTTCAATGGTAGTACGTACCCACTCCTCCAGTCGGATGCTGCTTTCAATATGGTTATCGCTATTGACTTGGATTTGCATAGTTTTTCCCTTATTTCAGCTAGCTCGCGAGAGGTCACGACTGCTTTACCAGGCAGGTAAAACCATGACCTCTTGATTACACAATTGGGCAGTCCGCGAAACAATTCAAGCCCTTTGCAAAGATAAATCACACATTACAAATTAAGTCTGACAAGGATCAAACACGCTGTTATCTTCGGGAGTTGGGTACATCTTCCTACGCTCCCAATTCCCTACAATTGCCCTTCTCCCAAGGGGTGCAATCCGCGAAAAATCATCGCTTCTTCCACCAGCCAATCATGGACTGCCCGCACGCCCGGATGGTTCAGCGCACCTGGCGTGATGTGTAGTTCTTCAGCGCAGCGGGTGAACGACAAATGCCGCGCCGCACTGGAAAAAACGTGCAGCCAGACGTAAGTCTGACCATGGAGGGGTCGGGTCATAGCGTTTAGTGCTGCTAAAGGTTGTCTTAGGATAATTCGTGCAAATGGCCCTGCGCGATGACGGCAAACACTTTATTTCCCTCGACCGGGTGATCCGCACCCTGCTCTATTTCTTTGCGGTCTTCCGATCCTGCTTGTGTACAGCGTGGCGCTCACCAACACCCTAGGCAGTTTCATGGAGCACCCACAGCACATGACCCCGCTGCCGCGGGCGATCCTGTCGCTGGTACTGATCCTCGGCCTCATGGCCATCGTGCTGACCTGCTGGGCCGTGGACACTTTCAACCCGAGCATTCTGGGCATGATCGAGACCATGGGCGGGCCGATCATCGCGTGCCTGCTGCTCCTGATGCCAATGTACGCAATCCGCCGCGTGCCTTCCCTGCGCCAGTATTCGGGCCAAGTCTCGAATGTATTTTTGGGAGGATCGGGCTGATTGCGCTGTCTGCGATCGTTTTTTCAGTACTGCCCTGAAATAGCCCACAACGCCCATTCAATATGGGCGCGGGCGAGCAAGCCCGCGCCCACATTGACACCTCACTGGCTGATAGACCGCCACACGGCACGCCCCTTGCTGTACAGCTTACGAAGCAAACGGATCTTGTGACGCTTCAGCGACGAAGTGGCCGGTGGTCAGGAGACACGAACTAATCCCAACACCGGTCGTCAATGACTGCATGTTCTTATCAGGCGGTACGCACCATGGACAATCCTTTTCAGATCATCACCGACACCTTCACCCCGGACTATCGGGTCAACCTGAGCATCCAACGGTTGGACGGCAGCATTATGCTCACCCTCTCCAATGACGACGGGGTGGTGGCCAAACGCATGATCAGCGCCGAACAGCGCAACGATCCAAAGCGGCTGAAGCGTCTGGTGCAGAGCATCCAATTCGGTATTGCCATCGAACAAGGCCACAGCGCCATGGAAATCCTCGCCGTGATGACAGATGGCGATCACACAGTGCTACAGCGACTGCCCCCCCGTCCCCTGCCCTTCAGCGCCGGGCTTTAAAGCTCGCCCTTCTCGGTTTCCAGGCTCGCACCACCCTTGCGACGCGGGCCTTCGACCTTCACCGACGGGAACGCCGACGACGCGTAGCGCACCACTAGGATGGCGAACGCCAACAGCAGAATCCCGCCGCACAGGTAGATGATTCCTACGTCTGGTGGGTTGTGGTGCGACACGTTGGAAATCAGCAGCCGCGTCAGGGCGGTGATCGCCACGTAGATCAGGAAGCGCACCGGCATGTGGTTGGTCTTGAAATAAATCCCGACCATGGCGCCCAATTCCAAGTAAATGAACAGCAGCAAGATGTCATCAATCTTGATGTGCCCGTTCTCCAGCATCCCCAGAAATTCCATCACCGCTGCCCAAGCGGTCACCGCACCAATGGCGAACAACGCCAGGAAGTGGAACGACTCGACAAACAGATTGCCCAGGGACTCGGCCAGACCATGTACTTGCTGGCGCAGCCTTTCGGCCCAGTTGATTTTCACGATGATGCTTCCTTAGGTCGACTCGACCGGATAATGCGGGTTGGACGTGACGGTTGTTCTGCTGTTGCATGCAGAAAAAAGGCCAGGGCAGGTATGAGATGGTGGCCGGGTGACATGAGGCACGCTTAACCTGTATTTACCGGCTACATTAAAAACTGCTATCCAAACCCCACGGTTTGGCTTACTCTTTTTGCTGTATATAAATACAGTAGTCGCAAAAGACAACTATCGTGAAGGCATGTGAGGTGGTGAATGGCCGTCGAAGTGGTATACCGCAGCAGCCGAGATCTGGAGCGTTTGTTCATGGTTTTGCGGGCTAGTGGACTGCCTAGATAGCCATTGGTCGGGGATGGGTGCCTCTAAAACTGCGGTGATATCAGTAGCCTACGCATCCAAATGGCGAGAGATTTTCCTTCGAAACCAATTACCTTGCCTAGTTTTCGCTTTTGCCACCCTGCCTAGTTAGCTCGTAGGACTTTAGTGAAACAGTTCGCAAGATTCATCGGCCAGCATTTGCTTTGAACAAATGCTTCCTCATACACACTGGACAAACAGACAGACGACGAGGCCAAAAATGGCAGTTGAGACTCTTTATCGCAGTACCCGAGACCTGGAGACTACTTTTGTGGACCGCAAACTCGCTGATGCGCATGATCAAATGCTTGAGCTGGCGGAGCTGCTCACGGACACACTGATGAAGCATGTACCGGGGATATCTGAGAAACACGCAGAAGATGTGAGCATCTACATGGCTAAAAATCGCTCAGTGTTCGCAGCAGCTTTCAAAAACAATGTGGGCGCTTTGAGCGAGCTTACTGAAGCCGCTGGGACTGAAGGATGAAATAGGTCTGGGCCTTCGAGCGGGCGTGATTGACCGTTTAGTAAGCGCTTGGAGCTTATGCAAACTAAGCTCCAGCGTAATGGGACTGTTTGGAATATTTCTAAGATTACAACCCCCTCGGGAGTGTTTGGTAGCTCATCGCTTAAGCCAATAACGGTCGACTGTGGCGCGACTGACACCCAGTCTACGCACGATCTCCATTTTTGCTAATCCTTCGGTTTGCAAAGTCTGGATGGCCAAACGATTATCTTCTGCCCGCTTTCCACGTACCCCGCGGCTCGCGCCATGATTGATAACACTACTCAGCAGGCCAGCTCCGAGCAGTCGGTTTAAATCACATTCTTGCTGATGCCGATAGGCTTCCAATTCGACCCCAACCATGCGCGCCTCCACAGCCATAAGCAAAAGGCTTTGGGAGATGCCCAGGCACTCGCATAAAGAATAGAATTTGAGAACGGAAATGGCCTGACGCCCTTGTTCGACCTTGGCAAGATGATCTCGATTTAGGACTTGTGCACAGCCCTCTCGACTGAGCCCAGCAGCAACCCGGACTTCCCTTATGACCTGCCCTAAAGCCTCCAAATAATCCATCTCTCTTCCGTGTACTCACAAAAGAGAGAATAAAGCCACGCTTTGACGCATCACATCGTGGGGGTATACCATGCATATATAGCGCGAAAGCTTGGAATCCTCATCCTTCCAGGAACGTTCTACAAATCCTCAAACACTCACAACGCAGTCGAGATGCGTACTGCGATACCGAATGTTTTTTCACTGTGGGTGTACGAGCGGCACGGACTGAATCGGGAATGGGTTGGCAATTGATATATATACTTGACCCTGCAGAACGTAAAGTTTTCACCAGGACACACTGTGAGCTAGAGGGGGTGGGCTTTCTTATCACCATTACCTCAGCCCAGACAGGGATGAGTGATCGCGCCGCGATGGTCAGCTGTGCGTATGAACTTCAGTACTATCTGAATGCTGCTCCTGACGTTGTGATCAGTCATGTGCAGATGCTATGCCCACCAGCCCTGACCCGCTCCGACAGATGGAGTTTGGAAGATCTGGACCAAATTATTTGCTTCCAAGGCATAGCAACTCAAGAAAGTGCCGTTGTATATCGCACCTCTCACGGTGTTTACAAAATGGGAGAGCTGGACCTTCGCAAAAAAAAGACATCACAGGTGTGGTTCTCGAAAAAGCGCTTGGAAAATCACCTGCCTCGGATTTCAGTGCCGGTTCCCAGATCAGCCAGTCACCAGATGTACGCTCCCCTCTACCTGAGGCGCAAGTCGACGAAAAGTCCCAAGTTCGCTTAAGTCTCCGTTGGTACAGCTGGGATTGTTACCTCCG
Organism: Pseudomonas sp. EA_65y_Pfl1_P113; assembly: GCF_963970525.1. Taxonomy (NCBI): domain Bacteria; kingdom Pseudomonadati; phylum Pseudomonadota; class Gammaproteobacteria; order Pseudomonadales; family Pseudomonadaceae; genus Pseudomonas; species Pseudomonas sp. EA_65y_Pfl1_P113. Next base: position 7,127 of record NZ_CAXAQM010000019.1, on the reverse strand, counting down.
CGGCTGTGATTCACATCAATACTGATGTCAGCACCGGCGCTTAGAATGAATTGATGCTGATGTCAAAGCGACTGAGGTCCTTACGCGCCAGTGCGCACTTGTGCCCAGCAAGGTGCGTAACTGCATAGACTAGACGTAAGTGTTGATGCTGACGCCGGATTGACCCAATTGCCGACGCAAGACTGTCCCATCTCTAAAACTGCAACAATCGAGCACAGACAATAATTCACGAGGAGTCAGACTGGGTCAGTGAAATCTCGGCAACTGGTTCAACTCTGCGTGATTGCATGGACTTGACCACTCATTTGCATCCGTGCAGACCAACCGTTTGCATTCGACTTGACCAGCACACGCCGTTGTGAAGATCGGCAGAGAACGGCCAGAAGCAGTCATCCCGTGATCACTCTACAACCTCCACGCGCAGTATCAGCCAAAAGAGCATCAACGCAGTGAGGAACAATACGGTGTGAGCGGTTTATAAAATGCTCTATTGCACAAGCGCGCGGATGGGGATGGATAAGCTGGCATATTTGAGGGTGTGCTGCTGAAAGCCGACGCGATTTTTGCAGAGGAACTCCCTGAAGAGCGGTTTAGATGCCTATTGAGCTGACCGTCGGGTCGTTGTTCGCCGCAATCCGACTTCTGGGCACTTTGCGTGAGACCAGCGTGATGGTTCAGCCTCCAGATGATTCTGCATCGCACAAAAGCTCCAGCAAGTCATTCGCCAGGGCCGCCGCTTCTTGTCGATAGTCGGTATTCCAGCGGCTCGACCAGTTAATAGGCTTTCCCTCATCCTCCCAATGCGCCAACGCAAGCCCGTTGAGTATTTCAAGCTCGAACCAAATACGCTGCCAGGCGACGGCGTCCTGGACTGACGCTGTGTCTTTCCACTGGAATTCTGTTTGCGCGACAAATGCCGCCCATGCGAACACATCTTCTGAGGCTCGCTCGCCGAGCGTTCGGAAGTATTTCGCGCTAGCCAATTAACGATTCCTTGTAGTCGTGCACCTGTCTAGTAAATGTCCATCCCCGGATACAGAGCTTCAGGTGGATGATAATCGGGGTCCTCAAACCTACTGTTCTGGTAATAGGTTTGGGCCGTCGGTCCATCACCGTTGTAGGTCACCTGCGGATTCGGCGTGAGATGCCAACCGTTTCCTTCTGTGTCGCGCTCAATCAGCGATGCGTACACCCTACAGCTGCCTGATGAGCCGGATGTCAGCCTGAACTGGTAATAGAGTCCGGCTTGGGGAGTAAACTTCGTCGAGATGTGGCAGGAGCGAGTGCGTGACCCCTCCCAGAAAAGATCCACCTGCGTTTCGATACCGGGTCGGATCCGCGTTTCGTAATAGTCCCATGTGAGGTCTTGCCCTGCCTTGGGCATGCCCACGTCTTGTGTATGGGTGAACGGCAGGAGGCCGGTGCGAACAGCGCCGCCCGAACGTTTACCGTTTTCGTATTGGTATACTTCGGCATGTTGCGTGTAGTCGACGATACGTACCCAGGCAGGATTGGGCTCGTTTTCGGGCGCGGTGAAGTAGTTGGTGTGGGGCAAATACTGGCAACCTGCGAACAACGGCAGCGTCAGGAAACAGAGGGTACGGCGAATAGACATAAAACAGTCCTTAACGGGATTGTTGTACAGACCACAGAACTGCAGGTGAATTTCAAGGCTGGCTCCACTCTGAAGCAAAGTCAGCCGCCATCTGTGTGTTTCGGTGGGGGCGATGGCAAGGTGTCGGCCTCAAAAGAGGTGATTAACAGCATCAGGGCCACCAGTGCACAGGCGAGCCCGGAAACCATCATTGCCACATGAAACCCGTGCTCCATCGCGGGAACAAAAAGTGTAGAAACAATCAGCGAGTCACTTGATGCCACACCATGAGCAATCACATACCGCGCAATCTCAGGCGCTTTGGCTACCCCTTGATCACGCAACGCGGCAGCTAGCACTCGTGACGCCTCGCTGCTCATGAGCGTGCCCAAAAAGGCGACGCCGATTGTCATGCCCATCTGACGCAACGCGTTCATCGTGGTAGAGGCCACCCCCATACGATCAATCGGTGCGGCGGTCATAACCGCCATGCTGGTGGCAGGTACTGCGAGACCGGCTCCGAGCCCCAGAAGCCCGAACAGGGTGCCCACAATCCAATAAGGGGTATGTGCTGTGAAGGTCACCATGGTAGACATCGCCAGCGCCGTCACGCCATAACCGGCCACCAGAAGTCTTCGCGATGTCATCACTGCGCTCAAGCGCCCGTACAAAATCGACACGCAGCCGGTGACCAGAAACTGCGGCATCATTCGCCAACCCGTTTCAACCACCGACAAGCCTTGAATCGTCTGTAAATAGATCGAGAAGAAGAACAGGCAGCTGTAGTACGAAAAACCCAGGGTAAAAGAGGCCAGGTTGACCACGGCAAACGAACGCCTGCGAAACAGCGAAAGTGGCAATAACGGTCGATCTACACACCGCTCTACAAACATAAACAAAATAAACACCACCAGGGCAACTGCCAGCGCCGCTATGGGTATCAAAGAGTTCAAGCCCGGCTGGCCGATACTGATGAGCCCATAAGTCAGGCTGGCAAGACACACGACGCTGAGCACTTGCCCTGCCGGATCCAGCGCTGTGCGCGCTTGTTGTTTGTGCTCCCTGATCCCCCAGATGCCCAGGCCTATGGCAATCATCCCAAGAGGCAGGTTGATAACAAAAATACTCTGCCAACCTATGCCATGGAGCAACAAGCCACCCAGCAATGGCCCCAGGATAAGCGCCAATGCACTGAACGCCGACCAGCCACCAATGACGTGAGCACGCTCTTCAGCGTCTGGAAATGCATGGCTGAGAATTGGCAGGGCACCCGGGATCAGAAGCGCACCGGCGACTCCCTGCACCGCCCTCCCGAACAGCAGTAAATCCAGGTTGGATGCCATAGCGCAAACTGCTGAGCCGACAGTAAACACCCCTACACCTGCCAGCCAGGCCCGCTTATGCCCATAACGATCGGCGATTGGCCCCGAAGACAGCATGAAGGCTGACAAACAGATCGTGTATGCATTGACGACCCATTGAAGACCGGAAATATCCGTTTGCAACGCGTCTTGCAGTGTCGGTAGTGCCACGTTCACGACGCTGATATCCAGCGTAGCGAGAAACGTGCCGAGGTAGGCTGCACATAGCGCCGCTATGCGGGGAAAGCGGCGGGTGACCGGGTTATCTGAGGCGGAGCGATCAATGTTCATGCCTCATGATATTTGCCGACTGACCGTCGGTCAATGGATCATTCAACTTTTTCCCACCTCGATTGGTTCCCTCCTTTACACTGATTTCCTTTGACGAATTGTTTGAAACGAGACGATGAAAACCAAAGCCCCCGTAAAAGCTCCGGCGACAGAACGTGCTCCCAAGCCCCGGACCAAACCCGCCGAAGTACGTCTTGATGAACTGATGGCGGCAGCCGAGAAGCTTTTTCTAGCTCAGGGGGTCGAGGCCACCACGATCAACGAGATCGTTGAGTCAGCTCAAGTGGCCAAGGGCACGTTTTATCACTACTTTTCTTCCAAGAACGAAATGCTTGACGCTCTGGCCGTGCGCTATACCGAGCGCTTCATGCTCAGCCTGGACAATGCAATGGCGCGCTGCGCTGCCGATGACTGGGAAGAGCGTCTTCGCGCCTGGATTCACGCCAACATCGAAACCTACGTCAAGACATATCGTATCCACGATATCGTCTACGTGAACCACCACCATCATGATCGTGCCAACGGCTCGAAGAACGCTATTCTCGAGCAATTGCTTGCGATTATTGAAGGGGGCAAGCTGGCCGGCAATTGGGCGCCAGAACATCCGAACGTTGTGGCATTGCTCATTTATGCGGGCGTCCATGGCGCGACTGATAACATCATCGCCGCTAATACCGAGGACTTCGCCCCGTTTGCCCATGCCGTTGCTGATGCTTGCCTGCTGATGTTACCCAACGGCGTCAAACAAGCCTGATCGGAGGCGGTGCTTCGGCCAGAAGCAGACGCTCGCCAGTATATTTTGGTGCCTTATCGTTCTACTTGGCGTTGCCTCAGGATATCGGTGGCTGAAGGGAGCTACCATGTGCCTCGTAACCGACCGGGGCACATGAAATGCTCAGGCTTGCCTGGCTGGAAAGGCGCTGACCTGGCGCTATGCATACGTCCCCCCGACATCTCACGCCTGTAGGCGCGAGCTTGCTCGCGAAAACCCATCAGCCCTCCAACTCGCCAGCCCGATAAATCGCAGTGTGATTGTGAGCCACCCACGCCCTCGACGGTTTGGTTTGTTAGGATCTTTACAGGTAGGTCGACTGACTTAAGTGGACGGTTACGCTGACATTTTCGCATGATCGGAAAAGCGTACGACAACGGTATACCAAGGAAGCTGCTTATGCGCAGACGTCACCTAGGAGCCATCCGCCACATCCAAATCAGTGATCCATTGCCATTGCCGCCTGTGCCGCAAAAAACACGACTGCATCGCTTCTTGCGGCAGGGCGAGTTTGCCGAAATCAGGCCTTGTGTCACTCATGCGAAATTGGCCCTCACTTGACCACTCGTTTGCATCGCATTTGACCAGCCATTTTCAACGGAGTGACCAGCACGAGTCGTGGTCATTGACGGCCACGAATTGCCATCAGCCCTAGATTACAACCGCATTGCCGATGGCCGCGATTGGACGCATACCACGACACGCGTTGCAGGGAATCATCCAGATCGCTCAATTTATCAGCTGTGACATCCTCGCCGGCCGAAAGCAGAAAGTGTAGTATCAGCGACCGATCAATCCGCTGATCTCTGATACCCAATATGCATGCAGCCAACAGAACATCGAACCGCTATGACGGTAAACACGTTGTAATTGTGCATGGTTATACTGCCTCGCCCAATGTGAACTGGTTTCCTTGGTTGGCGGAGGTGCTACGGGAGCAAGGCGCGCAAGTTAGCATTCCAGCTATGCCTGATTCGTTCAATCCTGATCCAATAAAATGGGCATTGGCGTTGCAGCAATCACTGCCAGCAGCTGACACAAACACGATCCTCATAGGGCATAGTCTTGGATGCATCGCTGCTCTACGGCACTTGTTGTCCTTACCCGCACACACCCTAACTGGCGGAGTCTTGCTGGTCTCCGGCTTCGATAGAACGGTGTCTACGTTGCCAGAGCTACACGCCTTCACAGATGCACCGCTGGACCACGCGGAAGTTTGCCGTCGTACACAGAAAATCATCTCGCTGTTTTCCGACAACGATTCAATTGTTGAGCCGGCAGCATCTATCGAACTGTCCCGCAACCTCAAAGCCGAGCAAGAAGTCGTTAGTGGTGGGGGACATTTTCTCGACCGCGAGGGATTTGTACAGTTTCCAGAAATATGTACGGTTATTGCGAGGCTTCTTGGGCACGAGACACAGATTTAGCCGCTGGCGTATCCACGGGACACGCACTCGTTACTGCTATGTCTCGGCGAAGTTCACGCTCCAAGCCGGACGCTATTACCAATTCATGCTGACATCCGGTTCGGGCGGGACATGTACGTTGTATCCGTCGCTGATCGAACGCGACAAAGATGGGACCGGATGGCATCTGACTCCCAATTCTGAGGTGACGTACGAAGGCGAGGGGCCTACTGCCAAAATGCATTACAACAATAGTCGTTTTGAAGATCCCGATTACCACCCACCTGCGGATCTTTATCCTGGCATCGATGTTAACTGAAGGGCGTGTGACTCACGCCTAGCCGATGGCTGCCACTTACGGATCAATGTCAGGGGATATTTTATGGGTGCCAGGACGTACTGGCTCAGCGAGAGCGAACAAGCGTCGGAGAATCTCTTTGCATGGTCGGCTTTTGTCGCGCAAACCATCGCGCAAATTCTGCACTGAACCATCCACGAAAGGTTCGAACGAATCCAAGCCCAAGCCGTTCTGGTCTCGGCGTGTAAAAGACGCAATGGCAGTTTCGGATCGGACGCTGCCTAGGGCATTAGGCAACCTTGACAGCTTTAAGTGCAACGTCGAGCTGCGATCTGGCATTCGACTCATAGCGGCAGGCGAGCAGTCAAATTACCGAACTCTACAATGTCCGAAACGGATTCCTTCTGAGGCCTTGAGGGCTGCAACGTCTTGCGAGCGATCATCGGAAGGGGCTCCTCTTGATCAGTTGCGGTTCTCACTCGTCTTTTAACGCCGAGTCAGGAACAGGCCCGGTAGCTGCTCTAGCTACCATGTAATCCGATCAATTTCCTCTTGGTTCATCGCACGCCAATCAGTCTGGTGGATACCGTAATCAGCTTGAGCGTACTCAAGTGCCTCCTCCAGCGAAAGCATCAGATGGTCCCCTTCAATCTGCTGGCTGGTGTAATCAATGAAGCGAATCTCCATATAAACCGGTGGTTCGTCCTCACCCTCAACCTCGAGACCAAACAGCACGATAGCCGTAACACTGGGGCGATACTCACAAATGCACCGCACCTTGGCAAAGAGGTACAAGGGGGGCTTTTTCATATAGGGACTCCTTCACTGCTCAAGTGGGGCATGGGGTACAAGCGACAGCACAGGGTCGGTTGCAGCCTATCTCTACCGGCAGCTGACGACCCACAGGTGTCAGCAACCAGAGTCAGAGCGGAGGCCGGGGCTCGCGTCGTATAGCCATCGCGTTCCTGGCTACCACACCAAGATGGGAAATATATCGTGCCGCGTACTCACGACATAAGACTCCAATCCATTTTTCTCAGGATGGATTTGCAAGATCATTTGCGTACTGAAGGTGATGGTGAAAACCCCAAAACTATCAATTGAAAAAGCTTCTACATCGTGGTTTAGAAAGTCGAAAAGTAAAGGGCTTGTGGCAGCATCTTCACCATGCCCCCACTTGCATACCCTATTGATATCACAAGCGAATGGGCACTGAATTGTAACCGTCCGGGCAACACACCTTCCTGACACCGTCGCTTTAGGCGATGGTGTCCACCCAAATATGATCTGACCCCGAAATGTTGGACGCCTTCTATGCCCGCCGTGCTTGAGTCCTGTATTCCACAGGGCTCAGGCCACTTAGCTTCAGCCTGATTCGCGAATGATTGTAGTAGTGTATGTAGTC
>NZ_CAXAQM010000018.1:0-124203 GCF_963970525.1 Pseudomonas sp. EA_65y_Pfl1_P113 | reverse complement strand
CGGTCAGTTGGAAGGAATAAACAATCGAATAAAGGTCATCAAACGAATGGCGTACGGTTACCGGGACAGCGAGTTCTTCTTCATGAAGATCAAGAGCGTCTTTCCCGGCAATCCGTGAAGAACCAAAAAAAGGCCCCGCTCAATCAAATTGAGCGGGGCCTTTTTGTTTGCAGCGTTTAAGGACGCTTGCGGTTACTGATCAGTGTGCCCACACCCGTGTCGGTGAAGATTTCCAGCAGGATCGCGTTCGGTACCCGGCCATCCAGGATCAATGAGCTGCCCACGCCGCCTTGCACCGCTTCCAGCGCGCAACGGATTTTCGGCAGCATGCCGCCGTAGATGGTGCCGTCGGCGATCAACTCGTCCACTTGTTGAGTGGTCAGGCCGGTCAACACCTTGCCTTCCTTGTTCATCAGGCCGGCGATGTTGGTCAGCAGCATCAGCTTTTCAGCCTTCAGCGCTTCGGCCACCTTACCGGCCACCAGGTCGGCGTTGATGTTGTAGGACTCGCCGTTTGCACCCACGCCGATTGGCGCGATCACCGGGATGAAGTCACCTTTCACCAGCAGGTTCAGCAGGTCTGTGTTGATGCCGATGACTTCACCCACCTGGCCGATGTCGATGATTTCCGGTTGGGTCATCTCCGGCGTCTGGCGGGTCACCGTCAGTTTTTTTGCGCGGATCAGCTCCGCGTCCTTGCCGGTCAGGCCGATGGCGCTGCCGCCGTGGCGGTTGATCAGGTTGACGATGTCCTTGTTGACCTGGCCGCCGAGGACCATCTCCACCACGTCCATGGTTTGCGCGTCAGTGACGCGCATGCCATCGATGAAGTGACTCTCGATCGACAAGCGCTTGAGCAGATCGCCGATTTGCGGCCCACCACCGTGGACTACCACCGGGTTGATCCCCACGGCTTTCATCAACACGATGTCGCGGGCAAAGCCGGTTTTCAGCTCTTCGCTTTCCATGGCATTGCCGCCGTACTTGATCACCAGCGTCTTGCCGACGTAGCGTCGGATGTAAGGCAACGCTTCGGAAAGGACCTTGGCAGTGTTGGCAGCGGCTTCGCGTTCGAGGGTCATTCAGGGCTCCGGTTAAAAATCAGAACGGTAATTGGAGATCAGGGGCAACACGTTTCAACTGGGCGTGGAACACGTCCTTGATGCGCTGCAACTCAGCCTCGGTATCCGCCTCGAAACGCAGGACCAGCACCGGTGTGGTGTTGGACGCGCGAACCAGGCCCCAGCCTTTGGCGTAATCGACTCGCACACCATCAATGGTGGTCAGGTTAGCGCCTTCGCCCCATTGCGCATCGTGCAGTGCGTCAATGATGCTGAATTTGCTCTCCTCGGTCACATGGATATTGATCTCTGGCGTAGAAATATCATTCGGGAAGGTCTGAAACAGTTCTTCGGCCGTGGATTTTTCCTTGCTGAGGATCTCCAGCAGACGGGCGGCGCTGTAAATGCCGTCGTCAAACCCGAACCAGCGCTCCTTGAAGAACACATGGCCGCTCATTTCTCCGGCCAACAGCGCGCCGGTTTCCTTCATTTTCTTTTTGATCAACGAGTGACCGGTCTTCCACATTAGCGGGCGACCGCCATATTCCTTGATCAGTGGCGTGAGGCGGCGGGTGCACTTCACGTCGAAGATGATCTCGGCGTTGGGGTTGCGCGCCACCACATCGCGGGTGAACAGCATCAGCAGGCGATCCGGGAACACGATTTCGCCGGTCTCGGTCACCACACCCACGCGGTCGCCGTCACCGTCGAAGGCCAGGCCCACGTCAGCCCCGGTTTCCTTGACCTTGGCGATCAGGTCCACCAGGTTTTCAGGCTTGCCCGGGTCTGGGTGATGGTTCGGGAAGTTGCCGTCGACGTCGCAGAACAAGGGGATCACTTCGCAGTTCAGGGCTTCGAGCAACTGCGGAGCGATCACGCCGGCCGCGCCGTTGCCGCAGTCCACCACCACTTTCAGGCGGCGTGCGAGTTTGACGTCGCCGGTGATTTCATCAGAGTAGCGCTGCAGGATGTCGACTTTGGTGACGGTGCCCTGGCCGCTGGCCAGGTCGTTGGTCTTCAGGCGGTTGTGCAGGGCCTGGATCTGTTCGTTGGCCAGGGTGTCGCCAGCGATGACGATCTTGAAGCCGTTGTAATCCGACGGGTTATGGCTGCCGGTGAGCATCACTCCGGACTTGCCGGCCAGTACGTTGGCTGCGTAGTACAGCGCAGGCGTCGGCACCAGGCCCACGTCGCTGACATGGCAACCGCTGTCGGCCAGACCCTGGATCAACTGTTCCACCAATTCCGGGCCGGACAGGCGACCGTCACGGCCGACCGAGACGTTGGGCTCGCCCTGGGCCTGGCTCTGGGAGCCGATGGCACGGCCAATCCAGTAGGCGGTTTCGGCGGTCAGCGTCTTGGGCACCACGCCACGAATGTCATAGGCGCGAAAGATGCTATCGGGGAATGTCGGGGCTACGCGGGCTGCGGTACTCATCGCGGGGGAAACTCCATCTGAAAGGGGCAAGGCTGGCCTTAATGTGGTTGACCGGCAGGCTCAAACTGAAGGGTATGACGGTGTTTTCGGCAGAGAGTTCGTGGTGCAAAAATGCCATCGGCGTGCTGGCTCCGACTTGTTTTCTGCGTAATGCGTTGATTTTTATGGAGAAAAATCGCTGATAAGATCCGCGCATTCTTCGTCCTGAAAGCCCAGCGGTGGCGTCGGGCCGGGCAACGGCGCCCGGCCAGATTCAGCTTAGTCAGTGGCTGCCGGAATGCCCGAACCCGCCCGCACCGCGCTGGGTTTCGTCGAACTCCTCTACCAGTTCGAAATGCGCCTGTACGACCGGCACCAGTACCAACTGGGCAATGCGCTCGCCGACGGCGATGTTGAACGCGGTCTGGCCACGGTTCCAGCACGACACCATCAGCTCGCCTTGGTAGTCCGAGTCGATCAGGCCCACCAGGTTGCCCAGCACGATGCCATGTTTATGGCCCAGGCCGGAGCGCGGCAGGATCAGCGCAGCCAAGCCAGGGTCGCCGACATAGATCGACAGGCCCGTTGGAATCAGAATGGTCTGGCCCGGCTCAAGCACCGTGTCTTGCTTGAGCATGGCGCGCAGGTCGAGGCCGGCGGAGCCCGGGGTGGCGTAGGCCGGCAGCGGGAATTCGTTGCCGATGCGTGGGTCGAGAATCTTGGCTTGCAAAGCGTGCATGGACATTAAACCTGGTTCAGCCGTTGGGCGATAAAAGAGATCAGTTGGCGGGCAATCTTGCCCTTGCTGGTCTGGGCGAAAAGGGTGGCGTGTAGCTCGCGGTCGATCACGCTGCACGCGTTTTCCTCACTGTTGAAGCCGATGCTCGGGTTGGCGACATCATTGGCAACGATCAGGTCGAGGTTTTTATCTTTCAATTTGCGTGCTGCGTAGTCCAGCAAATGCTCGGTCTCGGCCGCGAAGCCGACACTGAACGGACGGTCCGGGCGCGTGGCGATGGTGGCCAGGATGTCCGGGTTACGCACCATTTGCAGGAGCAGGCCGTCACCGCTCGTAGGGTCTTTCTTGAGCTTTTGCGGGGCGACGACTTCCGGGCGGTAGTCCGCAACCGCTGCCGAGGCGATAAACAGGTCGCACGGAATGGCCGCCTCACAGGCCGCGAGCATGTCGCGGGCGCTGACTACGTCGATTCGCGTGACCCGATCCGGGGTCGGCAAATGCACCGGGCCGGTGATCAAGGTAACGCGTGCGCCTGCCTCGACCGCCGCTTCGGCCAGCGCAAAGCCCATTTTTCCTGAGCTATGGTTGGTGATGTAGCGCACCGGGTCGATGTTTTCCTGGGTCGGGCCAGCCGTGATCAGCACATGCTTGCCGGTGAGCGCCAAGTGCTGGAAGCACTCGGCGGCGCACTGGGCCAGGTCGGTGGCTTCAAGCATGCGACCCATGCCGACATCGCCACAGGCCTGGCTGCCTGACGCCGGGCCGAATACCTTGAGGCCACGGCTTTGCAAGAGTTGGGTGTTGGCCTGGGTGGCCGGGTCGCGCCACATGGCCTGGTTCATGGCCGGGGCGATGGCGACGGTGGCGTCGGTGGCCAGTACCAGGGTGGTCAGCAGGTCATCGGCGATGCCTTGGGCCAGGCGGGCGATCAGGTCGGCGGTGGCCGGGGCGATCAGCACCAGGTCGGCCCATTTGGCCAGCTCGATATGGCCCATGGCGGCCTCGGCCGCCGGGTCCAGCAGATCCAGGTGAACCGGGTGCCCGGACAAGGCCTGCATGGTCAACGGCGTGATGAACTCACTGCCGCCGCGAGTCATGACCACGCGCACTTCGGCGCCTTGGTCCAGAAGCCTGCGGACCAGCTCTGCGCTCTTGTAGGCGGCAATGCCGCCGCCAACGCCGAGAACGATGCGTTTCCGATACAGACGCTGCATTGGTTTGCCTTTCCAGTTCAGTGATGCCAGTTCAGTGGCGCCTGCGATGCCCCCTCCCCAGGGGAAATCGCGGCAAAAAAGAGGGCCTACGATAACACAGCGTCCGCGAGGCAACAGCGGTGCACGTGGCGCACAGGACGCATATGGAAAGGGAGGCGGGATGAGTATTCGCGATTGGCCAGCAGCAGAGCGGCCGCGAGAGAAACTTTTGGAATGGGGCGCGGCGAGCCTGTCGGATGCCGAGTTGCTGGCGATCTTCCTGCGTACCGGGGTCGCTGGCAGGAGCGCGGTGGACCTGGCGCGCCATCTGTTGGCGCAATTCGGTGGCTTGCGCCCATTGTTGGAGGCCAGCCAGGCGCTGTTCAACCAGCAATTGGGCCTTGGGCCGGCGAAATTTGCGCAGTTGCAGGCAGTGCTGGAAATGTCCCGGCGACATATGGCCGAGCGCCTGCGTAAGGATTCGGTACTGGAAAGCCCGGTAGCCGTGCGTGATTACCTGAAGGCTTTGCTGCGCCATGAGCCTCACGAGATCTTCGGTTGCCTGTTTCTCGACTCAAAACACAGGGTGCTGGGTTTCGAAGCGTTATCCCAGGGCACCATTGACGCGGCGATGGTTTACCCCCGGCAAGTGGTCAAGCGCGCCTTGGCATATAACGCGGCGGCATTGATTCTGTGCCACAACCATCCTTCCGGCAGCGCAGAGCCCAGTGCGGCTGATCGAAAATTGACCAAGTTGCTGCAAAAGGCCTTGGAAGTAGTGGACGTGCGGGTACTGGATCACATCATCGTGGGGGATGGCGATCCGTTGTCGATGGCTGAATATGGGTGGATGTAAGCCCGCCCATTGGGGCGGGCTTGGTTGTCAGGGCTTGATGCTGACCTTGGAGAAATCCTGGCGCCCGAACGGGCTCACCTGATAGCCCTCGACATTCTTGCGGGTCAGGGCAAATGCCGTAGGGTGCGCCAATGGCAGCCACAACGCTTGCTGCTGGATCTGCGCCTGGGCCTGCTGATACAGCTTGCTGCGTACCCCCTGCTCGCTGGTGGTCTTGCCGGCGCTGATCAGCTTGTCCAGGGCTGGGTCGCAGTAGCGGGCGAAATTGGTGCCGGACTTGACTGCCGCACAGGAGAACTGCGGGGTAAGGAAGTTATCCGGGTCGCCGTTGTCGCCTGCCCAACCCATGAACAGCAAGTCGTGCTCGCCGGCTTTGGCGCGGCGAATCAACTCGCCCCATTCGATCACGCGGATCTCGGCCTGGATGCCGACCTTGGCCAGGTCAGCCTGCAGCAGTTGTGCGCCGAGGTTGGGGTTGGGGTTCAGCAGGCTTCCGGTGGGGCGGGTCCAGATAGTGGTCTTGAAACCACCCTTGAGCCCGGCACGGTCGAGCAGCGCCTTGGCCTTGGCGAGGTCCTGTGGATAACCGGGCAGCTCTTTGGCGTAGCTCCAGGTGTTGGGCGGGAAAGGTCCGTTCGCGGCTTCGGCAGTGCCTTCAAACACAGCCTTGAGGTAGCTGCCCTTGTCGAAGGCCAGGTTGATCGCTTGGCGTACTTCGGGCTTGTCCAGGGGCGGGTGCTGGGTGTTGATGGCCACGAAGGCGGTCATGAAGGCGGCGGTTTTCTCCACCTTGAGCGCCGGGTCTTTTTCGGCCTCGCCCACGTCTAGCGGCTTGGGCGAAAGGGCAATCTGGCATTCATTGCGGTGCAATTTCTGCAGGCGCACGTTGGCGTCAGGCGTGATCGCGAAGATCAAGTTATCCACAGCCGGTTTGCCGGCGAAGTAGTCCGGGTTGGCCTTGTAGCGCACCACGGCGTCTTTCTGGAAGCGGCTGAAGATGAACGGCCCGGTGCCGATGGGCTGGCTGTTGAGCTTCTGCTGCGTGCCGGCCTTGAGCAGTTTGTCGGCGTATTCGGCCGGGTAGATCGAGGCAAAGCCCATGCTCAGGGCGGCGAGGAAGGTGGAGTCGGCGTGATCCAGGGTGAAGCGCACGGTCAGCGGGTCGAGGGCGTCGATCTTCTTGACCAGTGCGGGCAACTGCAGCGATTGCGCATGTGGGAAACCGCTCTGGGCGATCTTGTGCCAAGGGTTGGCCGGGTCGAGCATGCGTTCGAAGCTGAAGCGCACGTCTTCCGCGGTCAGTGTACGGCTAGGGGTGAAGTATTCGGTGCGATGAAATTTCACATCCGGGCGCAGCTTGAAGGTATAGGTCAGGCCATCCGCCGAAACGTTCCAGCTGTCTGCCAGGCTTGGCACCAATTTGCCGCTGGCCGCGTCGTAGTCCACCAGGCGGTTCATCAGCACGTCGGCTGAAGCATTGGTGGTGGTCAGTGAGTTGTATTGCACCACATCGAACCCTTCGGGGCTGGCCTCGGTGCAAACGCTCAGATTGGTGGCAGCAACAGCCGCTGGAGCGATAAATAGAGGAGCAAGCAAGAGCGGTAGGGCAGCGAGGCGCATGTTCGGTTTCCTTTGCAGATCGAAGGCCCATCTGCGAGTGCAGTCTGGAAAAGTCCTACCGTAGAGGTCTGATAGATAAATGACTAGCCCATTTTTGCCTGTGCTTTTGCCTGAAATGCTGTTTTGATGGCGCCTCAGCGCGTTCCGCCCTGCACTTCACTGCGCGCGCGGGCGCTGTAAATCATTCTGTGCGACGAGTGGTCGATTGTTGCTGCGGCCCCTATTAGCAACGGTTCAGGCGTTTGCCGCCGAGATTTACGCCGGTAAAAACACACGGGCTGTTGTTGCACTAGGGTCTTTCTGGTATAAAGCAGCGCTCTTTTCTAGGGGCCCGGTTCCTTCGCTTGTAGGTGTAGCCGGTAAGACCCTAAAGAAACGCGGCGCCTGGCGCCAAATGACTGAGAGATTAAGCGGCCAACCCATGCCGGGTTGGGCATGTGGTTTTAGAGGGCTGAGGCATGTCGAGAGTATGTCAAGTTACCGGTAAGGGTCCGGTGACTGGGAATAACATTTCCCACGCAAATAACAAAACCCGTCGTCGTTTCCTGCCAAACCTGCAGCATCACCGCTTCTGGGTTGAAGAAGAGAAACGTTTTGTCCGTCTGCGCGTATCTGCTAAAGGCATGCGTATCATCGACAAGCGTGGCATCACTGTCGTGCTGGCCGAAATTCGTGCCGCTGGCAAGATTTAAGGAGCTATATCATGCGTGAATTGATTCGAATGATCTCTAGCGCCGGTACTGGTCACTTCTACACTACCGACAAGAACAAGCGTACTACCCCGGACAAGCTCGAAAAGAAAATGTTCGACCCGCGCGTTCGCAAGCACGTGATCTACAAAGAAGGCAAAATCAAGTAATTGGTTTTCTTCAATGTGAAAAAAAGCCCGTCTCTCACGATTCGGGCTTTTTTTTGCCTGCGATTTACTGATCAGGCCTTTTGTTCGAACACCACGTAGATCTTGCGGCACGGCTCCAGCACTTCCCATGTGCCGCTGAAACCGGCCGGGATCACGAAGCGGTCACCCGCGCGCAAGGTCTTGGCGTTGCCGTCCGCATCACGCAGGACAGACACACCCTGCACAATCTCGCAGTACTCATGCTCGCTGTAGTTGACCTTCCAATGCCCCACCTCACCCTCCCAGACCCCGGCGCTCATTTGGCCGCACGGGCTGTTGTAGTGGTTGTAGATCGTTTGCTCGGGATCGCCCTTGAGGATTTTTTCGGCAGCAGGGCGGTAGCGCTCGGCGGCGGTCTTGGCTTGGCTGAAGTCGACGATGTCCTGGATGCTCATGTGCGTTTCCCGTCTGGCCTGCGGTTGGAGAGCCCAAAGTCTATGTTTATTAAAATGAACATCGCAAGGGCGTTTACTGGCGATATGTCAAATATATTGAAACATCCCCAGCCGCTGGTTTAGGGTGGCAGCTGCCTTGAGCCGAACAGATGGCTGGCCGGGCAAGCATTCTTTGAGGCTGCCGGGGGACATCGCCTGGCCCTCGTATTCAATAAGAGGAGGACACTCGCATGACCACCCTGACCCGTGCCGACTGGGAACAACGCGCCAAGGATCTGAAGATCGAAGGCCGCGCCTACATCAATGGCGAGTACACCGCCGCCGTTTCCGGTGAAACCTTCGAATGCATCAGCCCGGTCGATGGCCGCCTGCTGGCCGCTGTTGCCAGCTGTGACGCCACCGATGCCCAGCGCGCTGTGGAAAACGCCCGCGCCACGTTCAATTCCGGTGTGTGGTCGCGCCTGGCACCGGCCAAACGCAAAGCCACCATGATCCGTTTCGCCGCGTTGCTCAAGGCTAATGCCGAGGAGCTGGCGCTGCTCGAAACCCTGGACATGGGCAAGCCGATCAGCGACTCCCTGAACATCGACGTACCCGGCGCGGCGAATGCCCTTAGCTGGAGCGGCGAGGCCATCGACAAGATCTACGACGAAGTTGCCGCCACTCCGCACGACCAGCTGGGTCTGGTCACCCGCGAGCCAGTCGGCGTGGTGGGCGCTATCGTGCCGTGGAACTTCCCGCTGATGATGGCCTGCTGGAAGCTCGGCCCTGCGCTGTCCACCGGTAACTCGGTAATCCTCAAGCCGTCCGAAAAGTCCCCGCTGACCGCCATCCGTATCGCAGCCCTGGCCGTTGAAGCCGGTATTCCAAAAGGCGTGTTCAACGTGCTGCCGGGCTACGGCCACACCGTGGGCAATGCGCTGGCGCTGCACATGGACGTCGACACCCTGGTGTTCACCGGTTCGACCAAAATCGCCAAGCAACTGTTGATTCGCTCCGGCGAGTCGAACATGAAGCGCGTGTGGCTGGAAGCTGGCGGCAAGAGCCCGAACATCGTGTTTGCCGATGCTCCGGACCTGCAAGCGGCCGCCGAATCTGCCGCCGGCGCCATCGCCTTCAACCAGGGCGAAGTGTGCACCGCGGGCTCGCGCCTGCTGGTGGAGCGTTCGATCAAGGACACTTTCCTGCCGTTGGTGATCGAGGCCCTCAAGGGCTGGAAGCCCGGCAACCCACTGGACCCAGCCACTAACGTGGGTGCGCTGGTGGATACCCAACAAATGAACACCGTGCTCTCGTACATTGAAGCCGGCCATGCCGATGGCGCCAAGCTGGTAGCTGGCGGCAAGCGCACCCTGGAAGAGACGGGCGGCACTTACGTCGAACCGACGATTTTTGACGGCGTGACCAACGCGATGAAGATCGCCCAGGAAGAGATCTTTGGCCCAGTGCTGTCGGTGATCACCTTCGACAGTGCAGAAGAAGCGATCAAGATCGCCAACGACACTGTCTACGGCCTGGCTGCCGCGGTGTGGACGTCAGATATCTCCAAGGCGCACCTGACCGCTAAAGCCTTGCGTGCCGGTAGCGTGTGGGTCAACCAGTACGATGGCGGCGACATGACTGCGCCGTTTGGTGGCTTCAAGCAGTCGGGCAACGGTCGCGACAAGTCGCTGCATGCGTTCGACAAGTACACCGAGCTGAAGTCGACCTGGATCAAGCTCTAAGCCACACCGCAGTCCAAATGTGGGAGTGGGCTTGTGTGGGAGCCGGCTGGCCTGCGATAGCATCACCAAGGTGTGACTGACACACCGAGGCATCTGCATCGCGGGCAAGCCCGACTCCCACACAAGCTCGCTCCTACAGTTCGTTTGCAGCCCTTGAAATAATTATCCACAGGAGCGTGGACATGCGTTGGGCGACCTATTTCGCCGTCCTGGCCTCGGTGCTCAGCGTCGGCCTGGCCCTGGGCGTCAGCATGCCGCTGGTGTCCCTGCGCCTGGAAAGCTGGGGTTATGGCAGTTTTGCCATCGGCGTGATGGCGGCGATGCCGGCCTTCGGTGTGCTGCTCGGTGCGAAGGTGTCCAGTCGCATGGCCTCATGGCTCGGCACCGCCAACCTTATGCGCCTGTGTTTGTGGGCAGGCGCAATTTCCATCGGCTTGTTGGCGATCCTGCCCAGCTACTCGGTGTGGCTGGTGCTACGGCTGATGATCGGGGTGATCCTGACCATCGTATTTATCCTGGGCGAAAGCTGGATCAACCAGTTGGTGGTGGAGCAGTGGCGTGGCCGTCTGGTGGCACTGTATGGCTGCACTTATGCCCTGAGCCAACTGTCTGGCCCACTGTTGCTGGGCTTGATCGGCACCGACCATGACTACGGTTTCTGGGTCGGCGTCGGTCTGTTAGTGGTGGCGCCGTTGCTGTTGTTGGGGCGTTCCGGCGCACCGAGCGCCGAGTCCTTCAGTGTGACCTTCGCTGACCTGTGGCGTTTCTGCCTGAGCCTGCCGGCGATTGCGTGGGCGGTGGCGTTATTCGCTGCGTTCGAGGCGATGATTCTGACGTTGTTGCCGATTTACTGCCTGCAACAAGGCTTTACCGCCGAAATCGCCTTGGTCATGGTCAGTACGGTGGTGGTCGGCGATGCGCTGCTGCAATTGCCCATTGGCGCACTGGCCGACTACCTGCCTCGGCGCACGCTGTTCCTGAGTTGTGCGGTGCTGTTGCTGGCGTCGAGCCTGGCGATTCCGTTGTTGATGCATACGCCGCTGATCTGGCCGATCTGGGTGTTGTTCGGCGCGAGTGCTGGAGGCTTGTTTACCCTGTCGCTGATCCTGATCGGCGAGCGTTATCGCGACGATGCACTGGTGCGCGCCAATGCCCACGTGGCGCAGCTGTGGGGTATCGGTTGCCTGATCGGCCCTTTGGTGGCAGGGGCGGGCAGCCAGTGGATCAGCGGGCATGCGTTGCCGCTGCTGATGGCAGCCGGTGCGTTGGGGTTGGTGGTGCTGTTGCTGCGCCAAGGCGCGTTCGGCGTGGCGCAACCGGCCTGACCCTGAAATGCGGTCAATAGGTGGGAGCTGGCTTGCCAGCTCCCACAGTTGATCTCCTCTGGCTTTAGAGCATGCGTTCCAAGCCAACTGAGGTAGCGAACCACGCATTGAACCGCCGCCACCAACTGCCCGGCTCGCGGGTGAGGGTGTGCAGTTGGCCGTTATCTTCGGTCGCCCACACTATTTGGCCATCCTGCAATTTCGCCTCATAGCTCAAGTCCGGCGCCATGCCTTGCAGCGCCAGGTTACGCACGTGCTCCGCCAGTTCGGGGCTGTCGACCAACACGCCGACTTCGGTATTCCACAGCACCGAACGTGGGTCGAAGTTGAACGAGCCGATAAACGATTTCTGCCGGTCAAAGATCATCGCCTTGCTGTGCAGGCTGGAGTCCGAGCCGCGGAAGGTGCTGCGCCGGAACAGATGCGGCCCGCTGCCCGCGCTGGGGTCACCGGGCTGACGGCGCAGTTCGTAGAGCTTCACGCCGTGCTCCAGCAGCGCCTTGCGATAGGGCGCATAACCACCGTGCACGGCCGGCACGTCAGTGGCTTCCAGGGCGTTGGTCAGCAGGCTGACCGACACCCCCGCATCGGCGCGCCCGGTCAGGTACACCAGCCCCGGTTGCCCCGGCACGAAATACGCCGAGATCATCATCAGCTCGTGGCTGACCCCTTCCAGTTCCGGCGCCAGTTGAGTGGTGAGCAGCAACCGAGGGTCTGGGTCGGCCTTGGACAGCACCTTGCTCGGTGCGTCCCACAGGGCCTGGTTCCAGGCCCAGATCAGTTCGCGGCGCCAGATGTCCATGCGCGGTTGGGTCTGGTAGGTGCGCAAGCGGTTGTACAGCGCATGGTTCTGCTGGCGCGATTCGGCCAGCGACGCTTCCAGGTACACGCGCGCGTCGGCCAGGTCGCCTTTGGACGGTGCATTGGAAACGAAGTTGTCGATAGGCTTGCTCAGGGCGCTATTCCAGTATTGGTCGAAACTGTGGCCAAGCTGTTCGGCTACCGGGCCCACGCTGAGCATGTCGATATCGGTGAAGTTCAGGTTGGGCTCGGCATCGAAATACTCATCCCCCAGGTTGCGCCCGCCGACGATGGCCACGCTGTTGTCCGCCAGCCATAGCTTGTTGTGCATGCGCCGATGCTGCAGCGACAGGTTGAACAAGCGGCCCATGGCGCGCGTCACGCCGGTGCTGCGCCCCAGGTGCAGGGGGTTGAACAGACGGATTTCGATCTTGGGGTGGGCGGCGAGCGTGGCGATGATCTGGTCGAGGCCGTCGCTGGTGGTGTCGTCCAGCAGGATGCGCACGCGCACGCCACGGTCGGCAGCCTTGAGCAGTTCGTCCACCAGCATGCGCGTGCTGATGCCGTCGTGCACGATGTAGTACTGCAGGTCGAGGCTGGTCTGGGCGTTGCGGATCAGTTCGGCACGGGCCATGAAGGCCTCGCTGCTGTTGGGCAGCAGGCGAAAACCCGAGCGCCCTTGATACGGGGCGGCCTGGGCCTGGATCGAGCGGCCGAACGACGATTGCGCGGCGGGCAGGGCGTCGCTGGGGATGCGCGGTGCAGGCACCGTGGCGCAGCCGCCCAGGGCCAGGGCTCCCAACAGGAAAAACGGGAATAGCCGTTGAATCATCAAGGGAGTTGCTTCCAGATCAGGGCGGTTGTCGGCATATGACGGCAATTTCCTGAGAAAGGTCAGTCGGCCGCCTCGGCCAGCATTTTGCTCGCGGCAGCCCCCACCTTGCGCACCGCTTCTTCAATCTGCGGCGTAGGTTTGGCAGCGTAGTTCATGCGCAGGCAGTTCCGGTACTTGCCCGATGCAGAAAAAATGCTGCCTACGGCAATCTGGACGCCTTGCTCCATCAGCACGCGGTTGAGCTTCAAGGTATCAAAACCCTCCGGTAGCTCGACCCATAGCATGAAGCTGCCCTGGGGCCGGCTGGCGCGCGTGCCTGTCGGAAAATAGCGGCTGACCCAGTCGAGTATCAAATCGCGATTACGCTGGTATTGGGTGCGCATCCGCCGCAAATGCGGCTCGAAGTGCCCGCTTTTCAGGAATTCGGCAATGGCGATCTGCGGTTGTGTCGCCGTGGAACCCGTGCTGATGTATTTCATGTGCAGCACGCGCTCCAAGTATCGACCGGGAGCCACCCAACCAATGCGCAAACCAGGCGCCAGGGTTTTCGAGAACGAGCTGCACAGCAGTACACGGCCGTCTTCGTCGAAGGACTTGATGGTGCGCGGGCGCGGGTAGCTATAGGCCAATTCGCCGTACACATCGTCTTCAATGATTGCCACGTCAAAGCGCTGGGCCAGGGTGAGTAGTGCACGCTTGCGCGCCTCCGGCATGATGTAACCCAGGGGGTTGTTGCAGTTGGGGGTCAGCTGGATGACCTTGATCGGCCACTGTTCCAGCGCCAACTCCAGTGCTTCGAGGCTGATGCCGGTGATCGGGTCAGTAGGGATTTCCAAGGCTTTCATGCCCAGGCCCTTGAGGGTCTGCATGGCGCCGTGAAAGCTCGGCGAATCCACTGCGACGATATCGCCAGGCTCGCAAATGGCGTGGATGCTGGCGGACAGCGCCTCATGGCAACCGGTGGTGATCACGATGTCCTCGGCGGTCAGCTGGCAGCCAGAATCCAATGACAGTCGCGCAATTTGCTCGCGCAGCTCCATACAGCCGAGGATGTTGTCGTAATACAGGCCGGGCAGGTCCTGGCGGCGGCTCACGCGGGCGAGGCTGCGCAGCAAAGGTTTCAAGGTCGGGGAGAGCACATCTGGCATGCCGCGCCCCATCTGTATGACATCTTTGCGCGGCACCGCGCGAATCAGCTCCAGTACCTGGTCCCACTGGGATATCTCTACCGGTCGTTGGGCCGGTCGACCAATCTCCGGCAAGGCCGGCAGCTCGCGGCCGACGGGTACAAAATAGCCTGATTTCGGCTTGGGCATAGCGAGGCCGTTGTCTTCCAGTAACCGATACGCCTGCTGCACGGTGCTCAGGCTGACCCCGTGTTCCACACTCAAGGCCCGTACAGAAGGCAAGCGATCACCGGGGCGATAGAAGCCTTGTTCGATGCGCGTGCCCAATAATTCGGCGAGGTTCACATAAAGGGTCATGGCGGTCGCTCCTACGGAACCAGTACAGATGAGGCGAAAATACAGGATTCAGCCGCTAATGGGCAGTATCTGTATTGATTTAATAAAGGATGGTTGAATCTGTATTGGTTTGTGCTACGCACTCATGCTTGTCGCTCAAGGCAACAACGCGAATGAGGGGCAGCAAAATGAACGGTATGAGCGATGTGCGGCTGGCGTTACACAGTCAGGAACTGGAGGCCGGGCAGGAGCGGGCAACGGCGCCGCGCAACGTCAGCGGCTGGAGCCTGTTCTGGCAACGCCGTCAAACGCGCAAGGCGTTGCTGCACTTGACCCGTGAGCAACTGCGCGACGTCGGGCTGACTGCCGAACAGGCGCGCCAGGAAGGGTTGAAACCTTTCTGGCGCAGCTGATTCACACCAGCTCTTTGAAGCGGTGCCAGAGCATCCCAAGCGCCAGCAGCGGCGAGCGCAGGCGCTTGCCGCCAGGGAAAGTCATGTGCGGCACCTGGGCAAACAGATCGAAGCGGCCCTGTTGCTGGCCGCTGATGGCTTCAGCGAGCAGCTTGCCCGCCAGGTGTGTGGCGTTGAGCCCATGGCCGGCGTAGGCCTGGGCGTAATACACGTTGGGCTGCTCCGCGAGACGGCCGATCTGCGGCAGGCGGTTGGCGCCGATGCCGATCATGCCGCCCCATTGGTAGTCGATTTTCACATCGGCCAACTGCGGGAATACCTGCAACATTTTCGGGCGCATATAGGCACCGATGTCCTGGGGATCACGGCCGGAATAATGGCAGGCACCGCCGAACAACAGGCGACGGTCGGCGGACAGTCGGAAGTAATCCACCGTTACCCTTTGGTCACACACCGCCATATTCCGAGGCAGCAATTTGCTGGCCTGCGCTTCGCTTAACGGCTCGCTGGCGATGATGTAGCTGCCGGCGGGCAACACCTTGCCGCTCAGGTGCGGGTTGAGGCCATTGAGGTAGGCGTTGCACGCCAGCACCAAGGTCTTGGCGCGCACGTTGCCCTGGGCGGTGTGCACGTTGAGGTCGGGGCCGTAGTCGATGCGCGTGACCTGGGAGTGCTCGAACAGCTTCACGCCCAATTGCTGCGCGGCGGCGGCTTCGCCGAGGGCCAGGTTGAGCGGATGCAAGTGGCCCGAGCCCATGTCGATCATGCCGCCCACGTAGCGCTCGGAGCCGATTACGCTGTTCATCTGGTCTGCTTGCAGCAGGCGCACCTCATGGCGATAGCCGAGGCTGCGCAGTTCTTCGGCGTCTTCGGCCAGGCCTTTGAGGTCTCGGGGTTTGTTGGCGAGGTCGCAGTAACCCCAGGTGAGGTCGCAGGGGATCTGAAAACGTTCGACGCGCTCACGCACGATCTCCACGGCTTCCAGGCCCATCAGCTTCATTTGGCGCACACCATCGGTGCCGATCACATTGGCGAACTGGTCCAGGCCATGGCCGACGCCACGAATCAACTGGCCACCGTTACGTCCGCTGGCGCCCCAGGCGATCTTGCGCGCCTCCAACAGCACTACGCTGAACCCGCGCTCGGCCAGCTCCAGAGCCGTGTTCAGCCCGGAAAAACCGCCGCCGACCACGCACACATCGGCAGTGACTTCGCCTGCCAACATGGGGTAATCCGTTTGCGGCACGCTGCTGGCGGCGTAGTAAGAGGCGGTGTGCCGGGCGCTGGCGGTCATGGGAGCATCCCTGTTTGGAAAATTTGACGCAGGATACAGCGGTCGGACGAAGCTGTCTGCGCAGAGCGTTTTACGGCAGAATCCACACTTATTCGCCGTTCGGTAAATGTTTCGATGAGTTGCAACAGTCAGAAAATCAGCGCGCTGCGTCGGCAGATACCTTCGTTCGAGTGCGTCCCCGGTTGCCACGATTGCTGTGGGCCGGTGACCACTTCGCCCGAGGAAATGTCGCGCCTGCCGCGCAAGACTGCTGCAGAGCAGGACGCGGCCATGGATGAGCTGAACTGCGTACACCTGGGGCCCGATGGTTGCACGGTGTACGACGAGCGGCCGTTGATCTGTCGGCTGTTCGGCACCACCAAGACGTTGCCGTGCCCTAACGGGCGGCGGCCGGTGGAGCTGATTCACCCGCGGGTGGAAAAGCAGATCCACGAATACATGGCGAGTACCCGGCAGGTGCTGGTTTAACGGCTGGGCTCGGTCCAAATGTGGGCTGATTCGTGTCAGTGAGTCAGTCCGGGATAGGCAGATTCAGGCTCTCCTTCACTTCTTCCATCACGATATAGCTCTTGGACTCCCGCACATGGGGCAGTTTGAGGAGGATATCGCCGAGCAGTTTGCGGTACGACGCCATCTCGGAGATCCGCGCCTTCACCAGATAGTCGAAGTCTCCAGACACCAAATGGCACTCCAGCACATGCGGCAGTTTCAGCACGGCGCGGCGGAACTCCTCGAAGGTGTCGCCAGATTTGTAATCGAGGCTGATCTCGACAAATACCAGCAGACTGCCCTTCAAGTGCTGGGGATTGAGCCGCGCGTTGTAGCCCATGATGATCCCTTCACGCTCCAGCCGGCGCACTCGCTCGGTACATGGCGTGGTCGACAGCCCGACCTTTTCCCCCAATTCCGTGAACGAAATACGCCCGTCGGTTTGCAGGATGCGCAGGATGTTGCGGTCGATCTTGTCCAGCTCCCGCTTGGTCTGGGTGTTGGTACGCATAGGGGATACGCCTCTGTGAAAAGGGTTTTTGCCGAGAATTGTCGCCAAATATAGGCAGTTATATAGTGAAATGCACTGGCAATTGTTTTTTACACTGCGCTCATCATTGCTCGAATAACACACGTCAGCGGCCATGCCCGCGATGAGGATATAAAAATGCGCGTTCTGGTCTTGGGTAGCGGCGTGATTGGTGTGACCAGTGCCTACTATTTGGCGCGGGCCGGCTTTGACGTCGTGGTGGTTGACCGCCAACCTGCCGCCGCCATGGAGACCAGTTTCGCCAACGCCGGCCAGGTGTCCCCAGGCTATGCATCGCCATGGGCCGCGCCGGGCGTGCCGCTCAAGGCCATCAAGTGGCTGCTGCAACGCCACGCGCCGCTGGCGATCAAGGCCACCGCCGATATCGACCAATACCTGTGGATGGCACAGATGCTGCGCAACTGCACCGCCAGCCGTTATGCGGTGAACAAGGAGCGCATGGTCCGCCTGTCCGAATACAGCCGCGACTGCCTCGACGAACTGCGCGTTGAAACCGGCATTGCCTACGAAGGCCGCAGCCTCGGTACTACCCAACTGTTCCGCACCCAGGCACAACTTGACGGTGCCGCTAAAGACATCGCCGTGTTGAAAGAGTCCGGCGTGCCGTTCGAACTGCTCGACCGCGCCGGCATCGCCCGTGTTGAGCCGGCCCTGGCCAGCGTCACGGATATCCTCGCCGGAGCCTTGCGCCTGCCGAACGACCAAACCGGCGACTGCCAAATGTTCGCCACGCGCCTGGCCGATATGTGCACGCAGTTGGGTGTGGAATTCCGCTTTGAACAGAATATCCAGCGTCTCGATTACGCCGGCGACCGCATCAATGGTGTATGGATCGACGGCAAGCTGGAAACCGCCGACCGCTACGTACTGGCCCTCGGCAGCTACTCGCCGACATTGCTCAAGCCGCTGGGGATCAAGGCGCCGGTCTACCCGCTCAAGGGTTACTCGCTGACCGTGCCGATCACCAACCCGGCGATGGCGCCGAATTCGACCATTCTCGACGAGACCTACAAGGTCGCGATTACCCGTTTCGACAACCGCATCCGCGTCGGCGGCATGGCTGAAATCGCCGGTTTTGACCTGTCGCTTAACCCGCGTCGGCGAGAAACCCTGGAGATGATCGTCAACGACCTTTATCCTCAGGGCGGCGATTTGACCCACGCTTCGTTTTGGACCGGCCTGCGCCCGACCACGCCCGACGGCACGCCGATTGTCGGTGCCACCCCGTTCAAGAACCTGTTCCTGAATACCGGCCACGGCACGCTCGGTTGGACCATGGCGTGTGGCTCCGGCCGCTTGCTGGCTGACCTGATGGCCAAGAAAACCCCGCAAATCAGCGCCGAAGGCCTCGATATTTCCCGTTATGGCAACCACCAGGAGTCCGCACGACATGTCAATCCAGCGCCAGCTCACCAATGAGCGCATGAGCCAGATCGTTGTCCACAACGGTACCGTGTATCTGGCCGGGCAAGTCGGCGACGACATGAGCGCCGGGATTGAACAGCAGACCCGTGAAACCCTGGCCAATATCGAGCGTCTGCTGGAACTGGCCGGCACCGACAAGACCAAATTGCTGTCGGTGACGATCTACCTGAAAGACATTGACGCCGATTTCGCCGGCATGAACGCGGTGTGGGATAAGTGGCTGCCCAAGGGCGTTGCCCCGGCCCGTGCCACGGTTGAAGCCAAGCTGTGTGAACCGCAAATCCTAGTGGAGCTGTCCGTAGTGGTGGCGCTGCCTTAAGCAAGATCCCTCTCCCGGTGCCGATGCTGTCTGTCGGTGCCGGTTTTTCTTTACTCTGCCGCCTAGAAGCCTGCCGCCATGCGTCCAGCCCGTGCCCTGATCGACCTCCAAGCCCTGCTTCACAATTACCAACTGGCCCGTGAAGTCACGGGGGCCAAGGCCCTTGCCGTGATCAAGGCCGATGCCTACGGCCATGGTGCCGTGCGCGTGGCACAGGCGTTGGGAGCCGAGGCTGATGGATTTGCCGTGGCGTGCATCGAGGAAGCATTGGAACTGCGCGCCGCCGGGATTCGTGCGCCAGTGCTGCTGCTGGAAGGCTTTTTCGAAGCCGACGAGCTGCCGCTGATCATCGAGCATGATTTCTGGTGCGTGGTGCATTCGCTGTGGCAACTGGAAGCTATCGAACAAGCCAGGCTGAGCAAACCACTGACCATCTGGCTCAAGCTCGACTCCGGCATGCACCGCGTTGGCCTGCACCCCAAGGATTATCACGAGGCTTATCAGCGTCTGCTGGCCAGTGGCAAAGTGGCCAAAATCGTACTGATGAGCCACTTTGCGCGCGCCGATGAACTTGACTGCGTGCGCAGTGATGAACAAGTTGCGGTGTTTGAAGCGGCGCGCCAGGGCTTGTCGGCCGAGGTCAGCCTACGTAACTCGCCGTCGGTCATGGGCTGGCCAACTGTGTCCAGCGACTGGGTTCGCCCCGGCATCATGCTTTACGGCGCCACGCCGTTTGGTGAAGACCAGGCTGTGGCGGCGCGTTTGCAGCCGGTGATGACGCTGGAATCCAAGGTGATCTGTGTGCGGGAGTTGCCGGCCGGTGAGCCGGTGGGCTACGGCGCGAAGTTCATCACGCCCAAGCCGATGCGCATTGGTGTGGTTGCCATGGGTTATGCGGATGGCTACCCGCGTCACGCGCCGACCGGTACGCCGGTAATGGTGGCCGGGCAACGCAGTCAGTTATTAGGGCGTGTTTCCATGGACATGCTGTGCATCGACCTGACTGACGTGCCGCAGGCCGGGCTTGGGTCAACGGTAGAGCTGTGGGGCAAAAATATCCTCGCCAGTGACATTGCGGTCGCCGCCGAGACCATTCCCTATCAGCTGTTCTGCAACCTGCGCCGCGTGCCAAGGCTCTATTCCGGCGCTTGATCGCCAGATACGCGTGCAACCGCCTGGGATTTAGGCCCAAGTGTTGTAAATACTGAACGCTGTCGCCATGATAACGCTCAATTACAACAAAGCCTGAACCCTAGGAGGCACCTGCATTGGACGTCGGCGAACGACTGCAATCCATCCGTAAACTGAAGGGTCTTTCCCAGCGTGAGCTCGCCAAGCGCGCGGGTGTCACCAACAGCACCATTTCGATGATCGAAAAAAACAGCGTCAGCCCCTCGATCAGCTCCTTGCGCAAGGTGCTGGGCGGCATCCCCATGTCCATGGTCGAGTTCTTTTCCGAGGAGATCCTCCAGGAAGTACCGACGCAGATCGTCTATAAAGCCAATGAGCTGATCGACATCTCTGACGGCGCCGTCACCATGAAACTGGTAGGTCGGGCGCACCCGACACGGGCGATTGCGTTTCTGAACGAAATCTACCCGCCGGGCGCCGACACGGGCGAAGAAATGCTCACCCACGAAGGTGAAGAAACCGGGATCCTGGTGGAGGGTCGCTTGGAGTTGGTGGTCGGTTTTGAAACTTTTGTGCTCGAAGCTGGCGATAGCTACTACTTTGAAAGCACCAAGCCCCATCGTTTTCGCAACCCGTTCGACGTGCCGGCGCGACTAATCAGCGCAGCCACACCCGCGAACTTTTAAGAATAGAGGCGCCCTGCCAGCATTGCAGAGGTTCCCGTAGCAGTATTCCGTGAAGCCGAATCTCCCTTTGTTTAATAGGGTTGTTTCGGCCAGGCGGGCTAACCGTTATACTTTCGCCGCCTGCGAAACCGTGGCCGCAGGCGTGAATAGCCACCATTGAGGGTGAACGCGTGAACCTAATTATGAAAATGCTGGCCGCACCAGCAACCGTACTGGCCCTATGGGCTGTCAGCGCTCAAGCTGCGACCAATGATGACATTGCCAAGCGCCTGGAGCCTGTCGGCCAGGTGTGTGTTCAGGGTCAGGAATGCAAGGGGATGGAGGTCGCCGTGGCAGCGGGTGGCGGTGGGGCGAAAACCCCCGACGAAATCATCGCCAAACACTGCAACGCCTGTCACAGCACCGGCCTGCTGGGTGCGCCAAAAATCGGTGATACCGCCGCCTGGAAAGAGCGAGCCGACCAACAGGGCGGCCTCGACGGCATTCTGGCCAAGGCGATCACCGGTATCAATGCCATGCCACCTAAGGGTACTTGCGCTGATTGCTCGGATGATGACCTTAAAGGCGCCATCAAGAAGATGTCCGGCCTCTAATCAGCCGATCTTCGCCAAAAAAGCCGCTTACGGGCGGCTTTTTTGTGCCCGCAATTAGTGTTTCACCACTGTTCTTTGCAGCAAAGACCCGCCACTCTCTGTCCAACCCCTAATCACGGAATGTTCAGGAGGGTCGGATGGTGCAGTTGTGTTCAATCGAGCAAGCAGTTGATGACGTACTGGCGCGCTTGCCGGCGCATATCCACATGGGCATGCCGCTTGGCCTGGGCAAGCCCAACCTGTTTGCTAACGCGCTGTACCGGCGCATCGCTAAATTGCCGGATCGGGCGCTGACGATCTATACCGCCCTAAGTCTTGGCCGTCCGACGATGGGCGATGGTTTGCAGAAGCGCTTTCTCGAACCCTTTATCGAGCGAGTGTTTGGCGATTACCCCGAGCTGGATTTCCTCGCTGACCTGCATAAAGACAGCCTTCCAAAAAATATCCACGTGCAGCAGTTCTTCATGCAGCCCGGCAGCTTGCTCCACAGCGAATCGGCGCAGCAGGACTACGTCAGCAGCAACTACAGTCACGCTGCCCGCGACATTAATGCCGCCGGCCTGAACCTGGTGGCGCAATTGGTTGCGAGCAGCGCCGAACATCCTGATCGCCTGAGCCTGAGCTGCAACCCCGACATCACCCTCGACCTGCTGCCGATGATCGCCAAGCGACGTGATGCGGGGGAAACCGTGCTGATCGTTGGCCAAGTCCATAGCGATTTGCCCTACATGCCCGGCGATTCCGAGTTGGGCATGGACGCCTTCGACTACCTGATTGATGAAAAAGACAGCACCACGCTGTTCTCCACGCCGAATATGCCGGTGGGTTTCCAGGATCACTTTATCGGTCTGCATGCCAGCACCCTGGTGCGCGATGGCGGCACCTTGCAGATCGGTATCGGCTCGATGGGCGATGCGCTGACCGCCGCGTTGCTGGCGCGCCAAGCCGACAACGAGGCCTACCGGCTGCTGCTGACCGACATCGATGTGTATCAATGGGCGCCTTTGATCAGCCGGGAAGGGGGTGTCGATCCGTTCGCCCGTGGCCTGTATGGTTGCAGCGAGATGTTCGTCAACGGCCTGCTGGTACTGGCGGACGCGGGGATTATCCGCCGTAAGGTTTACCCGGATGTGGCGACCCAGGCGCAGGCCAACGCCGGCACGCTCGACGATGCGGCGCAGCCTGATGGCATCTCGATCCACGGTGGTTTCTTCCTTGGCCCGCGCAGTTTCTATCAGCGCCTGCAGGAAATGACCCACGCCAAGCGCCTTGAATTCAACATGACCCGCATCAGCTACATCAACGGGCTGTACGGCCAGGAAGAGCTCAAGCGCCTGCAACGCCGGGATGCGCGGTTTATCAACAGTGCGATTATCGTCACGTTGCTTGGCGCGGGTGTAGCCGACCAGTTGGAAGACGGTCGCGTGCTCAGCGGTGTGGGCGGGCAGTACAATTTCGTGGCCCAGGGCCATGCACTGGAAGGCGCGCGTTCGATCCTGATCCTGCGCAGCTGGCGCGAGTCGGCGGGGGAGGTCAGCTCCAATATCGTTTGGGGCTATGGGCATTGCACGATTCCCCGGCACCTGCGGGATATTGTCATCACCGAGTATGGGATTGCCGATTTGCGTGGGCAGACGGATGCCCAGGTTATCGAGGCATTGCTTAACATTACTGACTCACGCTTCCAGGACGATTTGATCGAACAGGCGCAAAAAGCCGGCAAGTTGCCCAAGGATTTCCAGCTGGATCCGCGCTTTGCCGATAACACGCCCGAGCGGCTACAGGCGATTCAAGCGCGCCATCGTCGGTTGTTTCCGGAATATCCACTGGGCAGTGATTTCACCGATGAGGAACGGGATTTGTTGCGGGCGCTGAACTGGCTCAAGAGCAAATTCAAGCTGACGGAGATGCTGGAGTTAGGCAAGGCGGCGTTGGATGCGCCTGAACCGGAGGCGTATCCGGAGCATTTGAAGCGGATGCGGTTGGATAAGCCGGAGGGACTGAAAGAGGACTTATACCAGCGCCTGCTACTCGCCGGCCTGCAGGCCACCGCGCACTAACAGCCAACACAGATCAAAATGTGGGAGCGAGCAACCCCGCACATTTTGATCTGTATTCACCTGGGATTTGCGGTGTCGCAAATTATTCGATGAAGGTGACCACGCCACCGGCCAGCGATTTCACACGCGCCAGCGACTCCACCCGATAACCCTGCGCATCCAGCTCCGCGCGGCCACCCTGGAACGACTTCTCGATCACAATCCCCAAGCCGGCAACGGTCGCGCCCGCCTGCTTGATGATCGAAATCAGCGCCTGGGACGCTTTCCCATTGGCCAAAAAGTCATCGATCACCAGCACGCGGTCGCTGCTGGTCAGGTGACGTGGCGAGATGGCTACGGTGCTTTCGGTTTTCTTGGTGAACGAGTACACCGTCGCCGACAGCAGGTTTTCCGTCAGGGTCAACGATTGCTGCTTGCGCGCGAAGATCACCGGTACACCCAGGTTCAGACCGGTCATGATCGCCGGGGCGATGCCAGAGGCTTCGATGGTGACAATCTTGGTGATGCCCGAATCCTTGAACAGCGCGGCGAATTCATCGCCGATCAGTTTCATCAGTGCCGGGTCGATCTGGTGGTTCAAAAAGGCGTCGACCTTGAGTACCTGATCGGAAAGCACGATGCCTTCTTCGCGAATTTTCTTGTGCAGTGCTTCCACGGAAAGCTTCCTCTAATGGCGCGGTGCGCGCCGAAAGTAGATTAAAAAGTAGTCGATTCTAGCGCTTTAACATCGCGCGTATATCCGCCAGGGCGGTGTTGCCGCGAACGGCCTTCACCTCGGTCGGGGTGTCGTCATTGCCTTCCCAGGCCAAGTCGTCCGGCGGCAGTTCATCCAGGAACCGGCTGGGCGCGCAATCGATGATTTCGCCGTACTGCTTGCGCTTGGCTGCAAAGGTGAAGGCCAGGGTCTGACGCGCGCGGGTAATGCCCACGTAGGCCAAGCGGCGCTCTTCTTCGATGGTGTCGGCTTCGATGCTGGAACGGTGCGGGAGGATTTCCTCTTCCATGCCCATGATGAACACGTAGGGGAATTCGAGGCCCTTGGACGCGTGCAAGGTCATCATCTGCACACCTTCGGCGCCGTCTTCCTCTTCTTGCTGGCGCTCGAGCATGTCGCGCAGCACCAGCTTGCCGATGGCATCCTCGACGGTCATCTCGCCGTCTTCGTCTTTTTCCAGGGTGTTCTTCAACGCTTCAATCAGGAACCAGACGTTGCCCATGCGGTAATCCGCGGCCTTGTCGCTGGAACTGTTGGTGCGCAGCCAGTTTTCATAGTCAATGTCCATGACCATGCTGCGCAGGGCGCTGATCGGATCTTCGCCGGCGCATTGCTCGCGCACCTTGTCCATGAAGCGCTTGAAGCGCGACAGGCGGTCGGTGAAGCGCGTGTCCAGGTGTTCGCCCAAGCCGATTTCGTCGGTAGCGGCGTACATCGAGATTTTGCGTTCCGTGGCGTAGTTGCCGAGTTTTTCCAGGGTCGTCGAGCCGATCTCCCGGCGCGGCACGTTGATCACGCGCAGGAACGCGTTGTCGTCGTCCGGGTTCACGATCAGGCGGAAGTAGGCCATCAGGTCTTTCACTTCCTGACGTCCGAAAAAGCTATTGCCGCCCGACAGTCGGTACGGAATCTGGTGGTGCTGCAGCTTCAGCTCGATCAGCTTGGCCTGGTAGTTGCCGCGATACAGGATCGCGAAGTCGCTGTAGGGGCGGTCGGTGCGCAGGTGTAAGGTCAGTAACTCGACGGCCACGCGCTCGGCTTCGGCGTCTTCGTTGCGGCAGCGGATCACGCGGATTTCGTCGCCGTGGCCCATCTCGCTCCACAGTTGTTTTTCAAACTCGTGGGGGTTGTTCGAGATCAGCACGTTGGCACAGCGCAGGATGCGGCTGGTGGAGCGGTAATTCTGCTCCAGCATCACCACTTTCAGGGACGGGTAGTCGTCCTTGAGCAGCATCAGGTTTTCCGGGCGGGCGCCACGCCAGGCGTAGATCGACTGGTCATCGTCGCCGACCACGGTGAACTGGTTGCGCTTGCCGATCAGCATCTTCACCAGCAGATACTGGCTGGCGTTGGTGTCCTGGTATTCGTCCACCAGCAGGTAGCGCACCTTGTTCTGCCATTTTTCGAGGACGTCGGCGTGTTCCTCGAACAGCTTGACCGGCTGCAGGATCAGATCATCGAAGTCCACCGCGTTGAACGCTTTGAGCGTGCGCTGGTAGTGGGTGTAGACGATCGCGGCAGTCTGTTCCTTGGGGTTGCGTGCGTTTTCCAGGGCCTGGGCGGGCAGGATCAGGTCGTTTTTCCAGGCGCCGATCATGTTCTTGATCTCATCCACGCCGTCGTCGCCTGCGTATTCCTTTTGCATGATGTCGGTCATCAGCGACTTCACGTCGGTCTCATCGAAAATAGAGAAACCTGGCTTGTAGCCCAGACGTGCATGCTCCTTGCGGATAATGTTCAGCCCCAGGTTGTGGAACGTACACACGGTGAGCCCGCGGCCTTCGCCACCCTTGAGCAGGGTGCCGACACGTTCTTTCATTTCCCGCGCGGCCTTGTTGGTAAACGTCATGGCGACGATGTACTGGGCGCGGATGCCGCACTGCTGGATCAGGTGCGCGATCTTGCGGGTGATCACGCTCGTCTTGCCGGAGCCTGCGCCGGCGAGCACCAATAGAGGGCCGCCGACGTAGTTCACGGCTTCTTGCTGCCGGGGATTGAGTCGGGACATACGGAATTCAGGAAGTCGTTGTTCAAAAGGGCGGGCATTTTAACAGGCTGGCAGGATTCTGCCCTGTCAGAACGACAGTGTGACGTACCACTCGATCTAAATTTGCCGGTTTTGATACTTTGCCGCAGGATGTGGGGGTTGTTTGAGACTATTGTTTACATTTTGAGTGTTTGATACCCCCTATCATTGGTGATTCTAAGGGCGCACGTCATAATGCCCGCCGCCAACGAAATATTGCAGAGTCTAGGGAGCTAGCTTGTCTACGCCTGTCGAACCCTTGCGTTTGCTGCTGCTGGCCGATGAGCCCGCGTGGGCAGCGTTATTGCGCGAGTGCCTGGCGCCGATGGGCGATGGGGCTGTGCTGATCAGCGCGCCAAACTGGGAGTCCGTGAGTCGTTTGTTCGATGACGACCACAGCGCCGTGCTATTGACCACGCCCAGCCTGCAACCCGGCCCTGGCCGTTGCAGCCTGCCGTGCGTGTTGCTGCTGGAGCAAGAGCCCCTGGTATCGCCCCTTGGCGTCAGCGATTGGCTGGTCAGTGATGTATTGGACGCCGATACACTGCGCCGCTGCCTGCGCCACGTTCGCGAGCGCGGGCTGCTGGAAAATACCTTGCAGCGCCTGGCCGAACAGGACCCGCTCACCGGCATTGCCAACCGCCAGGGCTTCCAGACCCTGCTGGCGGCGCGGCTGGCCGAGAATGAGGGGCGCGGCCTGGCCCTCGGTCACCTGGACCTCGACAACTTCCGGCACGCCAACGATGCCCTCGGGCACCAGGCTGGCGACCGGCTGATCCTGCAAGTGGTCTCACGGCTCAAGAGCCAGCTTGAGGTCGGAGACCAATTGGCGCGTCTGGGCAGCGACGAATTCGCCCTGCTGATCGACACCCGCCGTGCACCCCAGCGTGCCGAGTGGATGGCCGAGCGCATTACTGAAGTCATGGCCGAACCCTACTGGGTGGATGGCGAAAGCTTACTGATCGGTTGCAGCCTGGGTGTGGCGCATGCTCGGGCTCGCGCCGGTGCCGACCCGCTGATGTGGCACGCCCATATCGCCATGCAGCAAGCCAAGAGCACCCAGGGCTGCACCTTTCATATCTTCAACGAACGCATCAACCGCAACGCGCGCAGCCTGGCCGACCTGGAAAGCGAGCTGCGCCGCGCCTTGCGTCGTGATGAACTGGAGCTGCATTACCAGCCGCGCCTGGACCTGGACGACGGGCACATCGTCGGCCTGGAAGCCCTGGTGCGCTGGCGTCATGGCGAGCGGGGCCTGTTGCCGCCGAGTGAATTCGTGCCGTTGGCCGAGCAAAGCGGCTTGATCGTGCCGCTGGGCTACTGGGTGATTTCCCGAGCCCTGCGCGACATGCAGGACCTGCGTGAACGCGGCCTGCCGCCGCTGCACATGGCGGTCAATCTGTCGTTTCGCCAGTTTCAGGACAGCCAGTTGCTTTCGACCCTCAGCCGGCTGATTTCCGAGCGTGGTGTGGAAGCGCAATGGTTGGAGTTCGAACTGACCGAAACGGCCGTGATGCGTCGCAGTGACCTGGTCAAGCAGACCATGGATGCGCTGGGTCGCCTTGGCGTGCGGTTTTCCCTGGACGATTTCGGCACCGGTTTCTCGTCGTTCGTGCACCTCAACAGCCTGCCGATTGCCTTGTTGAAGATCGACAAGAGCTTTGTCGGTGGGATGGAAGAGCGTGAAGAAAACCGCAAATTGGTGCACGCCATGATCAACCTGGCCCACAACCTCAACCTGGAAGTGGTTGCCGAGGGGGTGGAAACGCCTGAGCAGCTAGCGTTGTTGCGGCTGTTTGGGTGTGACCAGGCGCAGGGTTACCTGATCAGCAAGCCACTGCCATTACCGGAGTTAGTGGATTACCTGACGTTTGGCAAAGGACAGCAGGCTTTGCTGGGTTGAGCTGTAAACCCAATCCAAATGTGGGATTTCTAGTCCGGCTGCATCGCCTGAAATTCAGCGCGAACCTCCGGCTCCCGCCGAATCATCCGCTTCATCTTCACTTCAAACGCCCATGTCAGGCTGACCGCCGCACACGCCAGGCCCAGCGCCAAACCCCACCACACGCCGGTCGGCCCCCAGCCCAGGGTGAAGGCCATCAGCCAGGCCGAAGGCGCACCGATCAGCCAGTAGCAGCCGAGGCCGACCAGGAAGGTGGTCTTGGCATCTTTCAACCCGCGAATACAGCCCATGGCGATGGTTTGTACGCCATCGAACAACTCGAACCAGGCCGCGACGGCCAACAGGCTGACGGCCAGCACGATCACGTCGTGAAACGCCGGGTCGTTATGGTCGAGGAACAGCCCGATCAGCGGGTCGGAGAATAGCCAGAACACCAGCGCAAATCCCAGCATCACGGCAGCACCAAAGCTGATCCCGACGCGACCGGCCATACGCGCCTGCAACAACTGACCGGCGCCGTAATGCTGGCCGATGCGCATGGTGACCGCGTAGGACATCCCCGCCGGCACCATGAACGCCACCGAGACGATCTGCAGCGCGATCTGATGCGCCGCCAACTGTGTGCTGCCCATGGTGCCCATGCACAGTGCCGCAAAGGCAAACAAACCGACTTCCACCGCGTAGGTGCCCCCAATCGGCAGGCCCAGACGCCACAGCTCGCGCAGATATTGAGTGTTGAGGCGCAGCAGGCCGTTGCTCAGCGGATAGGCGGCATAGGTGCGGTTTTGGTGGATGTACCACATCAACGCCAGTGCCATCCCGTTGGCGACGATGGCCGTGACCAGCCCGATGCCCACGAGGCCGAGCTTCGGCAGGCCGAACATGCCTTCGATCAGTGCATGGTTGAGCAGGTAGTTGGCCACCGCGCCGCCGAGGCTGATCACCATTACCGGCGTCGCCTTGCCTATCGCGCTGGTGAAGCCGCGCAGGGCCATGAAACTCAGGAAGCCGGGTAGGGCGAACGGCAAAATCGTCAGGAATTGCCCGGCCGAGTGCACATTGGTTTCGGTCTGGCCAAACAACAGCAGCAGCGGTTTGAGGTTCCACAGCAACAGGCCGGCCGCCAAAGCCATCAGCCAAGCCAGCCATAGCCCGGCCTGGGTCAGCCGAGTGGCGCCTTCGATATCGCCCGCGCCGTGGCGAATAGCCACCAGCGTACCCACGGCGGCGATCACGCCGATGCAGAAAATCGACACGAACGAATAGCTCGCCGCACCCAGGCCGCCACCGGCCAGCGCTTCGGGGCTGAGACGGGCCATCATCAGGGTGTCGGTCAGCACCATCAGCATGTGCGCCAACTGTGAGGCAATCAACGGCCCCGATAGCCGCAGAATGGCCCAGAGTTCGCTACGCGCCGGATGCTGCATGATCATCACGCTCGAAAAGTCAGAGGGGTGGGGAAGGGTTGATTCTCGGCGCTCTCCGGCCGTTGCACAAAGGGATAAATGCGATCGTTAGCATGACTAATACTCATGGTAGGGTGCGGCATTGCCTTGTAGGAGCTTCCCTATGTCGCGTCGTCTTCCTCCGCTTTATGCCTTGCGCGCATTTGAAGCCGCGTCACGGCACAACTCCTTTACCCGCGCGGCAGAGGAGCTTTCGATTACGCAAAGTGCAGTGAGCAGACATATCCGCACGCTGGAAGAGCATTTCGCCTGCCGCCTGTTCCAGCGCAGTGGGCGCACCTTGCAACTCACCGAAGCCGCGCGCCTGCTATTGCCCGGTGTCCGTGAAGGTTTCGCCGCGCTGGAACGGGCCTGCCATACCCTGAACGCCGAAGATGACATCCTGCGCATGAAGGCACCGTCGACCCTGACCATGCGTTGGCTGTTGGCGCGGCTCAGTCGCTTCCGCGCATTGCAGCCGGGCAACGAAGTGCAATTGACCAGTGCTTGGATGAACATCGACGAAGTGGATTTCAATCAGGAGCCGTTCGATTGCGCGGTACTGCTGAGTAACGGCCACTTCCCGGCAGATTGGGAGGCGTGTTACCTGTTTCCCGAAATGCTGATACCGGTCGGCGCCCCCAACCTGCTGAACGACGGCCCTTGGGATGTGGCACGGCTGGCAACCGCCGAGCTGCTGCATCCGACGCCAGATCGTCGTGACTGGCGTTACTGGTTGGAGCGCATGAGGTTGTCATCCGAAGTGTCGCTCAAGGGCGGCCAGGTATTCGATACCCTCGAGCTGGGCATGATCGCCGCCGCACGGGGTTATGGTGTGTCGATGGGCGACTTGCTGATGGTGGCCGAAGATGTGGCCCAAGGGCGGCTGAGCTTGCCCTGGCCAACCGCCGTGGCCAGTGGCGAAAATTACTACCTGGTGTGGCCGAAAACCCGTCCCGGTGGCGAGCGTTTGCGGCGCTTGGCGGAGTTTCTGCAGGCGGAAGTCAAGGCGATGGAATTGCCCCGGGTCGAATGCCTCGATTGAGGGATGGCAAACCGTTCGTGCAATCGTTTGCGCGATACCCCTGTAGATCGCTCAAGTATTGTCTCGACCTGCCGAAGTAAGGTGTGTTTGAACGTTCGTGCACAGCGTTCCCCACCCGATAATTTGCCAAGCAGCGCTATGAGATCAGGATGATCCTGGCCTCGGCCAGGAGCCTTCATGTCTCAACCTCGCGCCCGCATAGCCTCACAGTTAGGTATCGCTTTAGCCTTGATTCTGGCTGTCGCCATTGGTGGCAGCACTGTCTTTGCCCTGCGTTCCCTCGACTCAGCCAACCTCCATACCCGCGAGGAACACTTGGCCAGTGAAGCGCGGTTGCTCGCCGACCAACTCAACACGTTCCACAGCACGCTGCGTGAGAGCACCGAGCGCCTGACCGGGCTGTTCGAGAAGCGTTTCAGTGCCGG
This sequence comes from Pseudomonas sp. EA_65y_Pfl1_P113, assembly GCF_963970525.1. NCBI lineage: Bacteria > Pseudomonadati > Pseudomonadota > Gammaproteobacteria > Pseudomonadales > Pseudomonadaceae > Pseudomonas > Pseudomonas sp. EA_65y_Pfl1_P113. The sequence goes on along the minus strand of NZ_CAXAQM010000018.1, from coordinate 93,357 downwards.
CTTGAGCGTACGGCCCGATCAACCCGTCGCGGTCGCTGGTGTACAGACGCCAAGCTTGTACTTGGGCAGCGATCTACTGAACAACAACTTCGACGAAGTGGACAAGTTCAAGCAGATGTCCGGTGGTGTGGCCACGGTATTTGTGCGCAGCGGCGACGACTTCATCCGTGTCAGCACCTCGCTGGCCAAGCAGGATGGCAATCGCGCCATTGGCACTGTGCTTGACCGCAATGCGCCGGCCTATTCGCGTGTGTTCAGTGGGCAAACCTACATCGGCCGAGCGGTGTTGTTCGATCGCTCCTACATGACTCAATACAGCCCGGTGCGCGACGCCAGCGGCAAAGTCATCGCGGTGCTGTTCATCGGCTTTGACTATACCGACGCCCAGAACGTGCAGTTCGAGAACCTCAAACGCTTCCGTATCGGTGAGACCGGTTCCCTGGCCTTGCTGGATGAGCAGAAGCGCTGGCTGGTGCCGCCGGCTGGCGTGCAGGCGCTGGATCAAGCAGTGCCCGTCATGTTGGACCTGGCTAAGACGCCAAGTGTCGGCCGCTTTTGGGCTGACAAAAACGAAGACTTCTACAGCGTATCGGTGCCCTTCGAAGGCGGGCCGTGGGCCGTGGTTGCGAGCATGCCCAAAGCCGAGATTCGCTCGGTGACGTGGGAAGTCGGCATCCGCCTAGTGATTGGCAGCGTGCTGGCGATGCTGCTGGCAGTGGGCGCAACCGTCTGGCTGCTTCGCAGCAAACTGGCGCCACTGGGCGACCTGGTGCGCCAGGCCGAAGCCTTGGGCGCGGGTGATTTGAGCGCACGCCTGAATGTGTCCAGCCATGATGAAATCGGCCAGCTAGCGCGCAGTTTCAACCAGATGGGTGAAGCGCTGTCGACCATGGTCTCGCATATCCGCAACGCCGCCGGAGAGGTCAACAGCCGTGCCCAGGCGTTGTCCGGTTTGTCCGGCGGTGCCTATGAAGGCATGGAGCAGCAGTCCGGCGAGATCACCAGCATGGCCGGCGCGGTAGAAGAGTTCAGCGCCACCTCGCTGAACATCGCCGACAACATGGGCGCCACAGAGCGCCTGGCCCAGGAAAACGCTCAGCAGACCCGCATCGGCCGTAACTCGATGCAAGAGGCGTCGTCGTCCCTGGAACACATCGCCACGGCCCTCAACAGCACGGCCACGGTGATCAACACCCTGGGCCAGCGCTCCCAGGAAATTGGGGGGATCGTCGGGGTGATTACGTCGATCGCCGATCAGACCAACCTGCTGGCACTCAACGCGGCTATCGAGGCCGCACGGGCCGGTGAGCAAGGCCGTGGTTTTGCCGTTGTCGCCGATGAAGTACGCAACTTGGCGTCGCGCACCCGAGAGGCTACGGACGAGATCTCTGGGATGATCCAGAGTATCCAGCAAGAAACCGGCAATGCCATCAGCACCATGGAAGACGGTAACGTACTGATGCAGGAAGGTCTGTCGCGTAACGCCGACGTGGCTTCAGCCCTGGCGCGTATCGACGAACAAAGCCGTTCGGCCGGTGAGCAGTTCGCTGCAATCACCACCGCCACCCAGGAACAGAGCAGCACCGCGACCTTGCTTAGCAGCAACCTGCAGAGCATTGCGCTGGCCAACAGTGAGCAGCGTGAAGTGGTGTCGAACCTGGCAGTTACCGCCAAGGAACTGGAGACGCTGGCGGCGGGTTTGCGGCATGAGGTGGATCGGTTCCGCTGAAACTCCGCAGATCAATTGTGGGACCTGGGCTTGCCTGCTAGGCACGTTCAACCTTGAATATCTATGGGTGTCGAAGGCAGGCAGCTCCCCTGTTTGATTATGTGCACGGCTCAGGTGATCGCTGCCGGCCGGTATTGCAGGGCCTCTTTAAGGTGATCGCGCGAAATGGCGACCGCTTGCTCCAGATCTGCCAAGGTGCGGGCCACCTTCAACAATCGATGAGCTGCACGCAGCGACAGCGTCAGACGCTCGCAAGCGTTCTCCAGCCAGCCCTCATCGACCTTGGTCAGCTTGCAATGCTTGCGTAGCCCCGGCAAATCAAGAAACGCGTTGGCACACCCCTGGCGTTTTTGCTGATGCTCTCGGGCCTGGGCGACCAGCGCCGATGCATGAGCAGTTGTGTCGCCAGCTTGGCGGATTGGGTTCAGCGCAGTCGTTTCCCGTGCCACCGTCAGGTGCAAGTCGATCCGGTCCAGCAATGGCCCGGAGAGTTTGTTGCGGTAACGCTGGATCTGCTCCGGCGTGCAGCGACAACGCCCGCTGGGCTCCCCCATATAACCGCAAGGGCACGGGTTCATTGCCGCCACCAACTGAAAACGAGCTGGAAAACTCACGCGGTCGCGCGCGCGGGAGATGACGATATGTCCCGATTCCAACGGCTCTCGCAGCACCTCCAACACCTTACGGTCAAACTCCGGCAACTCATCTAGGAACAACACACCATGATGGGCCAGGGTGATCTCCCCAGGTTGCGGTTTTGATCCGCCGCCCACCAGCGCCGGGCCTGAGGCCGAGTGATGTGGCTGGCGAAACGGCCGATGCGGCCAATGACTCAGCGGGGCCAGGCTGACCACGGACTGAATCGCTGCAACCTCCAAGGCTTCCTGCTCACTCAAGGGTGGCAACAATCCAGGCAGACGACTGGCGAGCAACGTTTTACCGGTACCAGGCGGGCCGCTGAACAACAAGTTATGCGCCCCCGCCGCCGCTATCAGTAACGCCCGCTTGGCCGCCAATTGGCCTTGTACTTCACTCAGGTCGGGATAGGGTTTATTCAAGTACAGCAAGCCATCGGATTTGTACGGCTCAATCGGCTGATGCCCATTCAGGTGCGCGACCACCTGAAGCAAGTGGTCCACTGCGATCACTTTCAACCCCGACGCCAGGCACGCCTCTTCGGCATTCGCCCTGGGCACTATCACGGTACGCCCGGCCTTGCGCGCCGCCAGCGCCGCCGGTAACACGCCTTTCACGGCGCGTACTTCCCCGGACAGCGCCAACTCCCCCAGGCATTCCACGTCATCGAGCATCAACGCCGGCACCTGCACACTGGCTGCCAGGATGCCCAGGGCAATCGCCAGATCAAAACGCCCGCCGTCCTTGGGCAGGTCGGCGGGCGCGAGGTTGAGGGTGATGCGCCGGGCCGGGTATTGCAGGGCGGAGTTGAGGATAGCGCTGCGCACGCGGTCCTTGCTTTCCTTGACCGCCGTTTCCGGCAGGCCCACCAGCGTCAGGGACGGCAAACCATTGGCCATATGCACTTCAACGGTGACGGCGGGGGCTTCGACGCCAATCTGGGCGCGGCTGTGGACGATCGCGAGGGACATGCTCGTTCCTTGAATGGGAGGCCGCTTCCTGCGGTTTTTCAAGGGTAGACGAGGGATGGCAGGGGGTAAGGGATCAGACTTTTACAGGACGTATCAACGCGCAAAGGCGTCGGGATATTTATCCAGGTAAGCATCGCTGAGTTGTGTGTCGGGGGAGCGCATGAATGTGCGGAAGTCGGGAATCAGGAACACAAGTAGCGACAACCACAGCACCATCGCACCCAGTGACGTGATGGTCAGTGCGACACCGAGGTGAGCGATCAGGCCGTTCATGGCAAAACTGCCCAGCGGGCTGGCGGCTGCGGAGAGGAAGGACACGGTGGCAAAGATCCGATTGCGATGCTGCTTGGGTGTCGCCAGCAACCTGACGGCAGAGGTAGGAATGTTGATCAGCATCAGGCCTACCCCGCCGCAGAAAAACGCCAGCGGTACCTCGAATATCGACGAGAGCGTGCCTGCCACCCACAGATTGCCTCCCAACAGTGCAAACCCCGCAGCGACACACAAGTCACGCGGCACCCGCTCGGTCAACCAGCCGACGATCTTGTAACTGCCCGCCAAAATGCCCAGGCCAAAGCACGCATCCAGCAGGCCGAGGTAGGTCACCGGGTACTGGATAACCGTCTTCACATACAACGGTAGCAGGATGGTAAAGAACGGAAACAGGGCAAAATTGACGAGCATCGCCACGAGCGCAAGGTAGAACTCGACCTTCACACCATAGACCGCCTTAAATCCCGAATAAATCATTCTGAAGCCGTTGGAGGTTGGCGCTTGTTCATCCGGAGCACTGGCGCCGAGCTGGCTTGGGACCGTTGCAACCAACAGTGCCGCTCCCAGCATCGCAAAACAGTCGACGGTAAAAGTCAGCAGGGTTCCAAAACCGAAAATCAGCGCGCTGGCGATGACGGGGCCAAGCAAGTTGGCAATGGACGACAGCATGCTTTTGGTGCGAACGGCGAGCGAGACCTGATCGGCGCCCGCGAACAACGGAATAATCGACGATTGCAGCGGGTCCCTCACGCCGGCGACGGCACTGCCGATCAGCATCAGGGCGCCGACGCTCCACGGGTTGAACAACTGCGTAGCGGACAGCACAACCATCAGCAGCGCGGTCAGCACGCTTGTCAGGGAGGCCAGCTTGAGGATCAGAATCTTGTTGTACTTGTCACCCAGCCATCCCAGCAGTGGCCGGGCGAGCACTTCCGCCGCGATTGAACAGGCGATCATGTTGGCGAAGGCGAGGGCGGAGCCGATTTCCTGCAAGGCCCACCACGCCACAGCAAGCTGGTTGCAGCGTCCACCGAGCACGACCAGCAAAAAGCTGAATTGTATTTTCAGCAGGCGCCGGTCAAGGGCGGGTAAGCCCCACATGGAGGGTTTGATGCCGGTTATTCGCCCGCTGGCGTCAACCGTGCTTCCAACTCCGCGACTTTAGCCTCCAGGCTCTCCAATCGCGCACGCGTGCGGGCAAGCACCACCATCTGGCTATCGAACTCTTCCCGGCTGACCAGATCAAGTTTGCTGAAGCCGCTTTGCAGCAATGCCTTGAATTGGCTTTCGATCTCATTGCGAGGCAGCGGGGTATCTCCGTTGAACAAGCGGGAGGCGTGGCCGCTCAGGGCGTCGAGGAGGTCTTTGGGCGCGAGCATGGGAAATATTCCGGAAAACTGTTGGCCGCCAGTGTATCACGCAGCGTCTATAGTCTTTTTCATGGCGGCGCACGCACGCTTTTCGCGCAGGGGGCTGGGCGCTGGCGCACTGTTTTTGTGCGCATTGCCGCCGCCATTAGGCCCAGCAGGTGGACATAAGTGGGCAAAGGACTGATTTCAGTCATTTTTACGGAGCTGGCAAGGTTTCTGCTTAGACGATCATGACCCATGCACTGATGCAGTCGCTGTGACGAATGCAGTGCGCCGACGGATCAGGGGTACAGGTTTCGTCACCAGTGGTTCGCTGGCGTCGCAAAGGCAAATGCCGAGGCGACGACGCGTTACAAAGCCAGGCACTGCGCTTAGACTTGAGACGGGTTTGTTTTCCTGGGGCAAGTCCACCAATTCGGGAGAGAGTTTTCATGAAGCTAGTCACTGCCATCATCAAGCCGTTCAAGTTGGACGATGTGCGCGAGTCGTTGTCCGAGATCGGCGTGCAGGGCATTACCGTTACTGAGGTCAAAGGCTTCGGTCGGCAGAAGGGTCACACCGAGCTGTATCGCGGCGCGGAATACGTGGTCGATTTCCTGCCAAAGGTGAAGATTGATGTCGCCATTGACGACAAGGATCTTGACCGGGTTATCGAGGCGATAACCAAGGCTGCCAACACCGGCAAGATCGGTGACGGCAAGATCTTCGTGGTCAATCTGGAACAGGCTATTCGCATCCGTACCGGCGAAACCGATACCGACGCAATCTAAGCCGCCAAACCCCAACGCCCCAGGAGAAAACAATATGACTCTGCGTAAATTCGCAGGGCTCGGAGCCCTGTTGTCCATCGTAATGCCAAGCCTGGCCATGGCGGCAGACGAAGTGGCGGCTCCAGTCCTCAATTCCGGTGACACCGCGTGGATGCTTACGTCCACCGCGCTGGTGCTGTTCATGACCATTCCAGGCCTGGCGCTGTTCTACGGCGGTATGGTGCGCTCCAAAAACATTCTTTCCGTGATGATGCAGTGCTTTGCCATCACCGGCCTGATCAGCATCCTGTGGGTCGTCTACGGCTACAGCATCGCGTTTGATACGACCGGGATGGAGCAGGGCGTCGTCAACTTCAACTCCTTCTTCGGCGGCATGGGCAAGGCGTTCCTGGCGGGCGTTACCCCGGCCAGCATCACCGGGCCTGCGGCACTGTTTCCGGAAGCCGTGTTCATCACCTTCCAGATGACGTTCGCCATCATCACCCCGGCGCTGATCGTCGGTGCCTTCGCCGAGCGCATGAAGTTCTCCGCGATGCTGATCTTCATGGCTATCTGGTTCACCCTGGTCTATGCGCCAATCGCGCACATGGTCTGGAGCGGTAACGGTGGGCTGTTGTGGGACTGGGGCGTGCTGGACTTCGCTGGCGGCACCGTGGTGCACATCAACGCCGGTGTGGCGGGTCTGGTGGCGTGCATCGTGCTCGGCAAGCGCAAAGGCTTCCCGACCACCCCAATGGCACCGCACAACCTGGGTTACACCCTGATCGGCGCGGCCATGCTGTGGGTGGGCTGGTTCGGCTTCAACGCCGGTTCCGCTGCTGCCGCCAACGGCACCGCCGGCATGGCGATGCTGGTTACCCAGATCGCTACCGCTGCTGCGGCGCTGGGCTGGATGTTCGCTGAGTGGATCACCCACGGCAAGCCAAGCGCACTGGGTATCGCCTCGGGTGTAGTGGCTGGCTTGGTTGCAGTCACCCCAGCTGCCGGCACTGTCGGCCCGATGGGTGCCCTGGTGATCGGTCTAGTCGCCGGTGTGATCTGCTTCTTCTGCGCCACCAGCCTCAAGCGCAAGCTGGGCTACGACGACTCCTTGGACGCGTTCGGCGTGCACGGTATCGGCGGTATCGTCGGTGCGATCCTCACCGGTGTGTTTGCAGCCCCGGCACTGGGCGGCTTCGGCACCGTGACTGACGTGGCTGCACAGGTCTGGATCCAGTGCAAAGGTGTAGGTTTCACCGTGATCTACACAGCTATCGTGACCTACATCATCCTCAAGGTGCTGGACATGGTCATGGGCTTGCGGGTGACCGAAGAGGAAGAGGCTGTCGGCCTCGACCTGGCGCAACACAACGAGCGCGGTTACAACTTGTAATTACGCGAAAAAAGATGCCCGGCTTGCCGGGCATTTTTTTGCCTGGAGTTTGTCAGTCATACCAAGCTGTACCGGTTTTTACGCAGCGTTTGTGATGGGATACACAAGGCGCTTTTCAGCGTGCCAATGTCTTACAGGCATGTAGGCGTATTCGGCACTTTGTTTTTTCCCAGAGCACGCTAGAATGCGCGCCGATAGGCGGAGAACTGTATGTGGCAACAGACCTTGATTACTCTGCGGCCCAAGCCCCGGGGCTTTCACCTGGTGACCGATGAGTTGCTGGCCGGCTTGCCTGGATTGAAGGCCTGTCGCGTGGGCTTGTTGCATTTGTGGCTGCAGCACACCTCGGCCTCGTTGACCATCAACGAGAATGCCGACCCGGCGGTTCGCCGTGACTTCGAACGTTTTTTCAACTCGCTGGTGCCGCAAGGGCGTGCAGGGTTCGAACACAACGACGAAGGTCCGGATGATCTGCCGGCGCATTTCAAGGCCAGTCTGCTGGGCTGCCAGCTGAGTTTGCCGGTGCAGGCCGGCCGCTTGGCGATAGGGACCTGGCAAGGTGTTTATCTGGGCGAGCACCGTGATCATGGCGGTGCTCGTAAAGTCCTCGCCACCTTGCACGGTGATGGGGCGTAAGCCACTGGTTATCCGGTGGATGTTGATTTTTTTTCCGGCAGCCGTCGACAGAGGGTGAAGCTGGGCTATAACTAATCTGCTTTTCGCAAGTCATGAGGTAGAACATGAGCGACGATGATCTGGAAAACGACGAACTCGAAGTAGGTGACGACGAGACCGAGGAAGGTCTTGAAGCGGCAGTCGAAGACGTTGCTGACGAAGGTGATGACGGTGGCGATGACGCACCTGTCAAAGCAGCCAAGGGCAAAGCCAAGGCAGCTGTGTCGGTAGATGAATTGCCAAGCGTTGAAGCCAAGAACAAAGAGCGCGATGCCCTGGCCCGTGCGATGGAAGAATTCCTCGCTAAAGGCGGCAAAGTGGTCGAAGTCGAGGCTAACGTGGTGGCAGACCCGCCGAAGAAGCCTGATAACAAGTACGGCAGCCGGCCTATCTAGGGTCAATTGCATGCTTGCGTGAAAAGCCCGCCGTCGCTGCGGGTTTTTTCATGGGTGGAATAAATTCGCGGCCTGCCGTAATACTCTGTGAGAGCAGGCAAGCCAGCTCCCACATTCGGCTCTGTGCTAGTTCCAGCTATCCAGCAATGCTGGCAACTCCGTCAGGCTACGAATCTGCGCATCCGGGCGTTTTTCCCCCTCCCACACCTTGCCTGTCGGATTGAACCACACCGCCCGAAGCCCCGCCTGCTGTGCGCCGGCAATGTCATCCCCTGGATGATCGCCAATATGCACCGCTGCGCTGGCGTCCACGCCACCGCGCTGCAACGCTTCCTGAAACAATCGCGCATCCGGCTTGGCGATACCTATGTCTTCGGCACGCAGCGCAAAGTGGAAATAATCCGCCAAGCCCACCCGCTGCACATCGGCATTGCCGTTGGTGATCACCCCCAGCAGAAAGTGCTGGCGCAGCACTTGCAGCATCGGCTCGGCTTCGGGGAATGGGGTGATCTGGTGCCGCGCATGGATGAAGGCTTCGAAACACACGTCCGCCATCTCCGTGGCCTCAGGCTGTGGATAACCGGCCTCTTCAAATGCATGCATCAACACCCGGTGGCGCAGGAGGCTGATACGGTGTTTCAGCTCAGGATAACGCTCCAGCACCTGTTGGCGCAGAGTGGCGAAATGCTCCAGAGGCAGGTCGCCGACCTTGGACGCGTGGGTGGCCAGCCATTCGCGCATCGACGCTTCGGCGCTGATGATGACCGGTACGTTGTCCCAGAGCGTGTCGTCCAGGTCGAAGGTGATCAGCTTGATACTCATGAGTCGCCGCCCTTGATGCGTTTGGCCCGTGGATGGGCGCTGTCGTACACCGTTGCCAAGTGTTGGAAATCCAGATGGGTGTAGATCTGCGTGGTCTTGATGTCAGAGTGGCCGAGCAGCTCTTGAACTGCGCGCAAGTCTTGAGACGATTCCAGCATATGGCTGGCAAAGGAGTGTCGCAGCATGTGTGGGTGCAGGTTTTGCCCCAATTCGCGCTCACCCGCCGCCTTGACCCGCACTTGAATCGCCCGTGGCCCCAGGCGGCGGCCTTGCTGGCTGACAAACACCGCGTCGTCCGCCGGGTTGGTCAACAGGCGCAGCGGTAGCCACAACTGCAAGGCTTCCCGCGCTTTGCGGCCTACGGGCAGCACTCGGGTCTTGCTGCCCTTGCCGAGCACTTGCACCAGGCCGTCGGCGAGGTCGAGTTGATCCAGGTTCAGGCCGGTCAGCTCCGAGAGGCGCAAGCCTGAGGAATAGAACAGCTCCAGGATCGCCTGGTCGCGATGGGCCAGGAAGTCATCCTCGACGGCACCATCGAGCAGTTGCAGGGCGCGGTCGGTGTCCAGGGTCTTGGGCAGGCGCCGTTCGCCCTTGGGGGGCGACAGGCCATTGGCCGGGTCGTGGTCGCACAGGCCTTCACGGTTCAGATAATGATAAAGCCCGCGGACGGCCGAGAGCAGGCGCGACAGGCTGCGCGAAGATTGGCCCGCCTGGTGCAGGCGCGCGACCAGGCTGCGCAGGCTCTGGATATCCAGGGCCTTCCAGCTGCTGATCTGTTGTTTTTCGCAGTACGCCAGGACCTTGTTCAAGTCCCGCCGGTAAGCTTCCAGGGTGTGAGGCGACACCTGGCGCTCGTTGCGCAGGTGAGCGCAGTAAGCGTCCAGTTGCCGTTCCATGGCTAGCGCACCGCGCGCAGGGCGGTGGTGAAGCGCGGCAAGACGCGGCCCAATACTTCGGCGATGTAGGTCAAAAACAGCGTGCCTACTGAGCTCTTGTAGTGCTGAGGGTCGCGACTGGCGATCGCCAGCACGCCGTGCAAGCCTTGATGGCTGAGGGCGACCACAGCGGTGGAGCCGATCTGCTGGCGCTGTTCGGCGCCAAACAGGAAGTCCAGCTCATGCTCGCGCAAGGTGCCGCTGATGGTCTTGCCTTCGGAGAGCAGGCCGCCAATCGCCGTTTGTGCTTCGCTGCCGCTGACCCAACGACCTACCGGCATCGGGTTGTCGCTGAACAGGATCAGGCTGACAAAGGGCACCTGGAAGTCCTGGCGCAGGCTGTCTTCCACGGCGATCACCGTTTCTTCCAGGCTGGTGGCGTCCATCAGCGTAAGAATAAGGCGGCGAGTCTTGTCGAACAGGCGGTCGTTGTCGCGGGCGACGTCCATCAGGTGCGAAAGCTTGTGGCGCATTTCGATATTGCGCTCACGCAGGATCTTCATCTGCCGCTCCACCAGCGACACGGTGTCGCCGCGCTGGTGGGGGATGCGCAGGGCCGGCAGCAGTTCTTCGTGTTCGACGAAGAAGTCCGGATTAGCCTCAAGGTACGCCGCGACGGCAGCGGCCTCCAGGCTGTCGCTCGGGGTAGCGTGTGCGGGTACTTGAGGCTTATCGGTCATTGGCTTGGCTCACTCATAGACGGACCTGTCCTTCGTATACGCGCGAAGCCGGCCCGGTCATCATCACCGGGTGGCCAGGGCCTGCCCACTCGATGGACAAACGTCCACCGGGCAGGTCGATCAACAGCGGCGAATCCATCCACCCCTGGCTGATCGCGGCTACGGCAGCGGCGCAGGCGCCAGTGCCGCAGGCTTGGGTTTCGCCGGCGCCGCGTTCCCACACACGCAGCTGCGCGCGGGAACGGTCGATCACCTGTAGGAAGCCCACATTGACCCGTGCCGGAAAGCGCGGGTGGTGTTCGATCTTCGGCCCCAATTCATGCACGGGCGCAGTGTTGATGTCGTTGACCCGCAGGACGGCATGGGGGTTGCCCATGGACACGGCGGCCAGGTCGACGATCTTACCGTCGACCTCAACGGCATAGCTGGAGGCTTGCTCGGTGGCTTGGAACGGAATGTCCGCTGGCACCAGGCGTGGCGCGCCCATGTCGACGCTGATCTGGCCGTCGCTGCGGATGTCCAGCTCGATCACGCCGCTTTTTGTCTCAACGCGGATCTGCCGCTTGGCGGTCAGGCGCTTGTCCAGCACAAAGCGCGCGAAGCAGCGCGCACCATTGCCGCACTGTTCCACTTCGGAACCGTCGGAGTTGAAGATCCGGTAACGGAAATCCACCTCCGGGTTGGTCGGTGCTTCCACCAGCAGCAATTGGTCGAAACCAATGCCAGTATGACGGTCGCCCCACTGTTTAGCGTGTTTGGGCAGGATGTGCGCGTGCTGGCTGACCAGGTCGAGGACCATGAAATCATTGCCCAGCCCGTGCATCTTGGTAAAACGCAGCAGCATGGCTTACTCCGGCAGCAGGCTTTCGCCAGCATACAACTCGGCTACCGTCTCGCGGCGACGCACTTCAATCGCTTGTTCACCGTCCACCAGCACCTCGGCGGAACGCCCGCGGGTGTTGTAGTTGGAACTCATGACAAACCCGTAGGCACCGGCCGAATGCACGGCCAGCAGATCGCCTTCCTCCAGCGCAAGCTGACGATCCTTGGCCAGGAAGTCGCCGGTTTCGCAGATCGGACCGACAATGTCATAGGCGCGGGCTTCGCTTGCGCGAGGCGTCACGGCGGTGACATTCATCCAGGCCTGGTACAGCGCCGGGCGGATCAAGTCGTTCATCGCCGCATCGACGATGGCGAAGTCCTTGTACTCGGTGTGCTTGAGGTACTCGACCTGGGTCAGCAGCACGCCTGCGTTGGCGACGATATAACGGCCCGGCTCAAACATCAGGGTCAGGCCGCGACCTTCAGTGCGCTCGCGCACAGCCTGGATGTAATCGCCGATCAGCGGCGGCTCCTCGTCGCGATACTGCACGCCCACACCACCACCCAGGTCGATGTGTTGCAGGTAGATGCCGCACTCGCCGAGGCGGTCGGTCAGCGCCAGCAGGCGGTCGAGCGCATCGAGGAATGGAGGCAGGCTGGTCAGTTGCGAGCCGATATGGCAGTCGACGCCCAATACTTCCAGGTTCGGCAACTGCGCGGCGCGGATGTATACGTCTTCGGCGTCGGCAATGGCGATGCCGAACTTGTTCTCTTTGAGACCGGTGGAAATGTACGGGTGGGTACCGGCGTCAACGTCCGGGTTGACGCGCAGGGAGATCGGCGCGCGAACGCCCAGCTCGGCGGCCACGACTTGCAGGCGCTCCAGCTCGTCGGTGGACTCGACGTTGAAGCAATGCACGCCGACTTCGAGGGCGCGGCGCATGTCTTCGCGGCTTTTGCCGACGCCGGAGAAGACGATCTTGTCAGCCTTGCCACCGGCAGCCAGTACGCGTTCCAGCTCGCCACGGGACACGATGTCGAAACCAGCGCCCAGGCGCGCCAGGACATTCAGTATGCCCAGGTTGGAGTTGGCCTTGACCGCGTAGCACACCAAGTGCGGCACGCCGTTCAGTGCGTCGGTGAAAGAGCGGTACTGGGCTTCGATATGAGCACGGGAGTACACATAGGTCGGGGTACCAAAGCGATGGGCAATCGCGGACAACGCCACGCCTTCCGCGAACAGCTCGCCGTCCCGGTAGTTAAAAGCGTCCATGAGGTTCCCTTAATAGGTATCGTGCTTATGCGCTTTGGCTGGTTTTTGCGACGATTGCGCCTGTTCATTCGGGTCTTTGCTGTCATCGGGCAGGTACAGCGGGCCTTTTTGACCACAGGCACTAACGAGGCAAGCGACCGCGACGAGCGCAGCAAGGGAAGAGATCAGGCGCTTCATGGCGAAATCCTTGAATATGCATTAATTGCGCCCGAGTATACCGACCACCCGCCAGCTTGCCTATGCGCCGGAATACCCGTCTGGCGGGGGTTTGCCGAGATAGTCGAGAAGCGCACTACGCTGTTTGAGGATATTTCACGCCGTCAATCGTGTTGAAATCGGTATCCTTTGCAATCGGCGGGGCTCGCCCGTATCGTGCGGCGCTTGAGCAAAACCAGACACTTTTGAGGTTGCCACAATGAGTTTGACCGAAGCCCGTTTTCACGACCTGGTGGATTCGACCCAGGAGAAGTTGGAAGATATTTTCGACGACAGCGGCCTGGACGTGGACCTTGAAAACTCGGCCGGCGTGCTGACCGTCAAGTTCGAGAATGGCACCCAGTTGATCTTCAGTCGCCAGGAACCGCTGCGCCAGCTGTGGCTGGCTGCGCGTTCCGGTGGTTTTCACTTCGATTTCAACGAAGAAGACAATAACTGGCAGTGCGATAGCAGCGATGAGCTGCTCAGCGAAATGCTCGCGCGCCTGGTCTTGGAACAAGCCGGTGCCGATCTGGATTTCGAAGAGATCTGATAGTGAGCCAGCCAGCCCCAGTACGCCCGCCGAAACCGCTGTTCAGCAATGTCAGCCCGGCGGTGCCGTCACCTTGTATCAGTTTGTGTCGCCTGGACGAGCAGAAAGTCTGCCTCGGTTGCTTCCGACATGTGGAAGATATCCGCGAATGGCGCTCTGCCGACGACGCGCGGCGCCGAGTGATCTGTGCCGAGGCTGAGCAGCGCCGGGCCCACGCCTGAGGCCGTCTTGTTTATTTGTGACGCTGTGGTAGTGTCCGGGTACGCCTCAACTCATCGAGGCCCGTGAGAACCCCGCCTTTTCCTGGCGGGGTTTTGCTTTTTTGTGCAGAAAAAAGGAGTCTGCCTGAATCATGACCACCGCACCGTCCATCATCCTCACCCGTCTTGACGTGCAGCGTCTTGAGCAACTGATCGACCGCTTGGGCGACGAGTTTCCCGGTGTCGAAGCGTTGCAACACGAACTCGACCGCGCCGAAGACGTGGTTGGCCACGATGAAGTGCCTGCAAGTGTCGTGACCATGAACGCCAGCGTGCATTGCCGCGAGCAAGGCAGCGGCAAGGACTATCACCTGACCTTGGTTTATCCCAAGGACGCCAACGCCGACGAAGGCAAGATTTCGATCCTGGCGCCGGTGGGCAGTGCGTTGCTTGGCCTGCAAGTGGGCCAGCATATCGACTGGCCGGCACCCGGCGGCAAGACCCTCAAGCTGGAATTGCTCAGCGTGGAAGGCCAGCCCAAAGACGGCGGCCCTTTCTCTCTTTAAAACAGAGTCGCTCTAAATCTGGCTCAGCGCCTCATTGAGCGACAGCTCCAGTTCGGCCTTGTAACGCAAGTAAAGGTTGCTCGGGCTTTGTACATCACCTAGCAGGCCGGACAGGTCCAGATCGGTGATGTAACAGCGGTAACGCTCGGTTTCCTGGCGTTGCCCGACGATTTGCTGGGCGACCACTGCAAACAGCTGGTCGCCAAACTCCAGTTCGGAAAATTCCCGCTGATTGCAATACAGGGTAATGCCCACCTGGCCCGGCGCGGCCTTGCCGATAATGGCTTGCACGTCATAAAACGGTTTATTTGCCAGATTCACCGGTGCTGGTCGAGGCTCGATGCTCCGTGCGCGCCCGCTGCCGGAGGGCAATAGCTGGTAATACATGATTTGCACGGCCCCCAGCGGATCTTGCTGGTCCAATGGCGACAACGCATTCCGTCGATAAATGATCGACTGCAAAAAGCGCTGCAACGGCGCCAGCAAGCTCTGCTCATCATGAAACGGCAGACGTTGTTGCCAGAGTGCGTTGAACTCATCCAGCACATACAATTCGGCAGAGCCTTCGCTGACCCGATAGAACACCTGCACGCAATCGGGCATACCCATTGGCAGCAGCAGCGCCAGGTCGTGCTCTTCCAAGGCCATGGCATCCAGATGCAGCGGGCTGTAGCTGGCCAGTTCTTCGCTGAGGTAGGTGATCAGCGCATCCTGGGTCTCTAGGGAAACGTGGGTGGCTTGGCCTGGCATCAACTCCATCACGTGATAGTGCTGCTGCACTTGCAGCAGGTAGCGATGATTGGACTGACCCAGCAGCAGGTGCTGCGCCGTGTCGAAGATTTCTTCCACGCGCTGGGCAATGAACTGCGCACGGTTGTGACAGAAGCAGCGCACTCGCAGCCGTGGCAGGTGGTCCGGCGGTAACTGGTTAAGGTAGTCGCGCAGGCAGTCGAGCAGGGCGTGGGGGCCGTCGTAGCGGCTGACCATCACTTCGTTCCAGCTATTGAGCGTGACCTGGTCCAGCGTCAGCACTAGGTTGTCGCGCACGCCGGCATAACTCAGGGAATCGGTGCGCTCGGTGGTCATCAGGATATTCAGGTCGCGGTGGTGCTTGAGCGGGTCAACGCCGACGTTGATCAGCAGTAACACTTCCTCGGGCACCGCCGAACGCAGCAGGCGCTCTTCAACAACGCTGGTCAAGGGCAGGGCGACGGTCTGTTGCAAGCGGCCCAGCAGGTTGAACAACTCGAACTCAGTCATGTCGCTGGTGCCGGGGTGCAAGGCCAGGCGGGTGCTGCTGTCGATCACGCCGTTGCGGTGGCACCAGGTGAGCATCTCCAACAGGTCACGGCTGCGCTTGATCGGCGCGAAGTGTTCCCATTCCAGTGCAGTGAGGTTGCCGTTGTACAAACCCCAGTGGTGCTGGCCGGGCTCCTTGCGGTTGGGCGATTGCACCAGGGTCAAGGTGTCTTCGGCCAAGTCCGGGGCGATGCCGGGGTTTATGAACTCGACTTTGCCGGCCTTGCGTTCAAAGGCGGCGTACAGGCGCCTGCCCAGCACATTGAGGTCACGCTTGTTGATCAGGCTGACGGTCTGCTCGGTGCGGGCGAACTGGGTCAGGAAGCGGTAGCTGTAATTCAGCTCGTTGACCAAGGCGCGACGCTCGGAGGCGACCTGGCGCACTTTCCACTGGCTGCGGCTGTCCAGCAGTGCCAGTTGGCGCTGGTCCCAGTCCCACTCATGTGCCAGGCGGTCGAGCAACAAGCGCTGCCAACTGGTGTTGCGCTGGCCAGCGGTGAGCTTGCAGTTGACCTTCAGGTACAGCGCACGCCGCACCAGCTCCAGACGCTCGGGCTCGTTTCGGGCCTTGAGGTATTCCTCGATGCGGCGGTACACCACGATGTAGGGGTCCAACTCATCCAGGCCCATCTGGTTGGCGAACACCGCCCGCTTGAAGCGCAGACTCAGGCACTGCACGTTAGGGTGTTCGCTGGCGTAGACCTCGATCAGCAGCAGTTTGAGCACCGATTTGTAGGGGGACTCGATGCCTTTGAACAATTGCCACAGCCCGGCACCGATGAATTCGCCTGGGGGAATCCGTGCCAGATGGCCAAGATCGAGGGTTTCATCGGCGCGGATAAAGCGCTTGGAAATCAGCGTGTGGGTGAATTCGGCGTAGCGGGGTTCTTCATACACCGGCACCAGCCACCAGATAGGCGTACGCCCGGCCAGCCAGATGGCGGTGCGGTAGAACTCGTCCAGCAGCAGGTAATGCTGGGTGGTGCCGCAGTCTTCCGAGCTGAGCTGGGTGTCGCGCTCGCCGAGCACAAAGCGTGTCGGCTCGATCAGGAAAAAGTGGGCCTCGGCGCCCATGGTCAGCGCCCAGGCTTCCAACAGTTGGCATTTCTTGCGCAGTTCAGCCAGTTCATTTTCGCTGAGGTCCGCCGCGTGGCAGACCCACACGTCCATATCGCTCTGGTCGGCTTGGGCCAGGGTGCCGAGGCTGCCCATCAGAAACAGTCCGTGAATCGGACGTGGCGGGTTGCCGTGGCGCGGTTTGTAGGAGAACGAACGGGTGAGGCGCTGGGCTTCTGTCAGGGCCTGGGCGTCGGGCTCAAAGTTGGATAATCCAGCCGGGGTACTGCCCGACACATAGCCCGGCAGCAGCGGATGGTTGACGTGGAAAAACAGCGGCAACAGGGTCAACACGCTTTGCTGGCGTGGCGTCAGCCCCTCGATGGCCCGCGCCATGCGGCCTTCGTTGAGGGCCATGAACCGCGCACGCAATTGGGCCAGTACCTTGCGGTCGATGCCTTCTTCCAGGTCGGGGCGGATTTCATGGGTGCGGGTCATGTCGAAGTCGGTGGCTCGCAGAGCCCGACGTGGGCGGCCATGTAGGAGTTTACAGCCAGTAGCGTAGGAGGTTTAGCGAGAAATGGTTTTTGACGTCAGAATTTTCGCACTTGCGCAGCAACGCCCATGGAATCCGCAAGTGGCGGACTCCATGGGCGTATCGGGTATCAGGCGGCTTCTTTGGCGTTGACGGTGGTCAGGATGGTCAGCAGGGTTTTAGCTTGTTCTGCGGCATCCCGACCAAGTGGGGTCAGGTAGCCCCCGTCTTTCTGATCGATCAGTCCTTTCTCGAACAGGCGCTTGGCAGCGGCGATGGCAGTAGGGGCAGCGGTCTGATGGACTTTCAGACCTTCCTGGGTGCTATCCAGGCTGAAGAGTACAAGGATTTCCAGTTCGGCAACCAACTCAGGGGTAAACGACATAAGGACTCCAGACTTTCTAAGAATTTATTAGAGGCTAGCAGGCCATAAGGTGAACGCACTTTGCCGAACTGTCCAGTGTGTTGCTGCGTGTTGGATTTATTGCTTTTCGGGTGGCAATTCGGGCAGTGCACGCAGTGCAGTTTCATACCACTCGGTATTGAAAGCACGGTCCTCTTCCAGTAGGGCATCAATCTCGACAGCGAGCACGTGGGCCATCAGTTGCAGGATCTCTTCACGCTCATAACCCACCAGGGTCAGCTTGTTGAACGTTGCCTTGGCGGCGGGTGGGTTTTCGCTCTCGATCTGGTTTTCGATCGCTTCGATCAGGGTGGTTTCAGTGAATTCTTCTTCGTCGTTGTCGATATCGGTCGGCTCGCTCATGGCAGGCTCCTCTAGGAAAGGGCGCCAGTCTACCCCCATTCAAGCCGGTGATGCTGCTGGCAAGGCCCGGCACGGGGAGCTATAACGCTTGCAGCCAACCCCATTCCCGGCACGGAGGCAACCGCAATGCTCAAGCTCTACGGATTCTCGGTCAGCAACTACTACAACATGGTCAAACTGGCGCTGCTGGAGAAAGGGCTGCCGTTCGAAGAGGTGCCTTTTTATGCCGGGCAAACGCCCGAAGCCCTGGCAGCCAGCCCGCGTGGCAAAGTGCCGGTGTTGGGCGTTAAACAGGGTTTTATCAATGAGACCAGTGTCATCCTCGAATACATCGAGCACACCCAGGAAGGGCCTGCACTGCTGCCGGCCGAGCCGTTCCAGCGTGCACAGGTGCTGGCACTATGCCGGGAAATCGAGTTGTATATCGAGCTGCCCGCGCGGGCGTGTTTTGCCGAAGCGTTTTTTGGTATGCCGGTGCCGGAGGCGATCAAGGAGAAGTCCAAGGCCGAATTGCTATTGGGCTTGAGTGCGCTGGGCAGGCACGGCAAGTTCGCGCCGTTTGTGGCGGGGGATAATTTCACGATTGCGGATTTGTATTTCATGTACAGCGTGAACCTCGCCTGTGCGGTGGGCGAGAAGCTGTTTGGAATGGATTTGCTGGCAGAGATGCCGGCGGCCAAAGCGTTGCTGGAAAGACTGCATGCTATGCCCAACGCTCAGAAAGTAGCGGCGGACCGGGAGGCTGCAATGCCCGCGTTTATGGCGATGATTGCTGCCAAGAAATAGAGGGTAGGTGCCTGTGGTGAAGCCTTCGCGAGCAAGCCCGCTCCCATACTTGATCGCGTTCCACTTTTGGAATGCAGTCAAGTGTGGGAGCGGGCTTGCTCGCGAAGCTTTTAACGGCTGGCGAGCAAGGCCTGGCCGCGCACGACAGCTGCCTTCACCTGCGCCGGCGCAGTACCGCCGATGTGATTACGGGCATTCACCGAGCCTTCCAGGGTCAGCACGGCAAACACATCCTGTTCGATCTGGTCGCTGAACTTGCGCAGTTCTTCCAGGCTCATTTCCGCCAGGTCCTTGCCGGTGTCTACGCCATATTTCACCGCGTGGCCGACGATTTCGTGGCAGTCGCGGAACGGCAGGCCACGGCGCACCAGGTAGTCCGCCAGGTCGGTCGCGGTGGAGAACCCACGCAGTGCCGCTTCACGCATGATCGCGTGCTTGGGCTTGATCGCCGGGATCATGTCGGCAAACGCGCGCAGCGAGTCGCGCAGGGTGTCGGCGGCGTCGAACAACGGCTCTTTGTCTTCCTGGTTGTCCTTGTTGTAGGCCAGGGGTTGGCCTTTCATCAGGGTCAGCAGGCCCATCAGCGCGCCGAATACACGGCCGCTTTTGCCTCGTACCAGTTCTGGTACGTCGGGGTTTTTCTTTTGCGGCATGATCGAGCTGCCGGTGCAGAAGCGGTCCGGCAGGTCGATGAACTGGAACTGCGCGCTGGTCCACAGCACCAGCTCTTCCGAGAAGCGCGACAGGTGCATCATCGCGATGCTGGCCGCCGCGCAGAATTCAATGGCGAAGTCACGGTCCGACACACCATCCAACGAGTTGCCACCGACGGCATCGAAGCCCAGCAGCTGCGCGGTGTACTCGCGGTCGATCGGGTAGGTGGTGCCAGCCAGCGCGGCGCTGCCCAAGGGCATGCGGTTGGCGCGCTTGCGGCAATCCACCAGGCGCTCGTAGTCGCGGCTGAGCATTTCGAACCAGGCCAGCAGGTGGTGGCCAAAGGTCACGGGCTGGGCGGTCTGCAGGTGAGTGAAGCCCGGCATGATGGTGTCTGATTCACGCTCGGCCTGTTCAAGCAAACCTTTCTGCAGGCGGGTGATTTCGGACAGGATCAGGTCGATTTCATCACGCAGCCACAGGCGGATGTCGGTGGCCACCTGGTCGTTACGGCTGCGGCCGGTGTGCAGCTTCTTACCGGTCACACCGATGCGGTCGGTGAGGCGCGCCTCGATATTCATGTGCACGTCTTCCAAGTCGACGCGCCAGTCGAACGTGCCAGCTTCGATCTCACCACGAATGGTGGTCAGGCCGTCGATGATGCTGTCGCGCTCGGCGTCGGTCAGTACGCCGACCTTGGCCAGCATCGTCGCGTGGGCGATGGAGCCCATGATGTCGTGGCGGTACAGGCGCTGGTCGAAGGTGACGGAGGCGGTGAAGCGGGCGACGAAGGCGTCGACGGGTTCACTGAAGCGGCCGCCCCAGGACTGGTTGGTCTTGTCGGTGCTCATGGATTCGCTCGTGATCTGCTTAATAAAGAGGCATGAAGTTGTGCCGGCGATGATAACAGGGTTGCCCGTGGAGGCGGGGCTGCGGGTCGTCGGCATTTTTATTTACTCCAAGGATGGCTAAGTGCCTTGCCGCCGACCGCGTCCAGGACGAGACTGGGTACAGGGGCTTATTGAAACGATATTTGCCGATTCAGCAATGTCGTCTCAGCGAGCGTCTACAGTTGGACTGATAGTGTGTGAATGCACCAAAGTCGGGTGATGCGGTCATAGCCCAGACTATCCATTAGAAAAGGGGGGGTATTCGATTGTGTATCAGCAAACCCTACTACGACGCCCGAAGGCAGCAGGTCTTGGGCGCTATTGAACAGGTCCGGGTAAATTTGGGTGCCACTCTCAGGGCACTTTTTGCCGCTCGCGCTAGTCTTAGCGTGGATCGCTGTGACGCACGTCACCGCACCTGTCTACGCTATCCTTGTGCGAGACTCACGCAGGAATCCAGCGCAATATGAATGTCCTGATCGTTGATGACGAACCCCAAGCCCGCGAAAGACTGAGCCGTCTGGTCAGTGAACTCGAGGGTTATGCAGTATTAGAGCCGAGCGCCACCACGGGCGAAGAGGCGTTGACGCTGATCGACAGCCTCAAGCCTGATGTCGTGTTGCTCGATATCCGTATGTCGGGCCTTGACGGCCTGCAAGTTGCCGCCCGACTGAGCGAGCGAGAGTCCCCACCGGCCGTAGTGTTCTGTGCAACGGGCGAAGAGTTTTCTGCGCAGACGTTGGAAGACAGCGGAGTCAGCTTTCTCATCAAGCCGGTGGTAGGCGAAGCATTGCTCAAGGCCCTGAAAAAGGCCGAACGCCCAACCCGCATGCAGCTCGCCGCACTCACTCAGCCAGCCGCCCAAAGTGGTAATGGGCCACGCAGCCATATCAGTGCTCGTACACGCAAAGGCATTGAGCTGATCCCTCTGGGCGAGGTGGTCTATTTTATTGCCGATCACAAGTATGTGACCTTGCGCCACCAAGGCGGCGAAGTGTTGCTTGATGAGCCGCTCAAGGCGCTTGAGGATGAGTTCGGCGACCGCTTCGTGCGTATCCACCGCAACGCGCTGGTGGCCCGCGAGCGAATCGAACGCCTGCAACGCACGCCCCTGGGTCATTTTCAGCTATTCCTGAA
This sequence comes from Pseudomonas sp. EA_65y_Pfl1_P113, assembly GCF_963970525.1. Classification (NCBI taxonomy): domain Bacteria; kingdom Pseudomonadati; phylum Pseudomonadota; class Gammaproteobacteria; order Pseudomonadales; family Pseudomonadaceae; genus Pseudomonas; species Pseudomonas sp. EA_65y_Pfl1_P113. The sequence continues at coordinate 71,997 of NZ_CAXAQM010000018.1, read as the reverse complement.
AGGCCTTAACGGCGATGCGTTGATCGTCAGCCGACGGCATGTTGCCGGCGTGCGCAAGATGATGCAGCAGCTTTAGCCCCGCGTCTGTGGCGAGGCCTGAATTCCTTATCCCGGTGCGTCGTGGCCAGGGAGGCCCCTCACTTGCTGATTCAAATCAAAGCGTATTTCCCTGAGCTGTTATTATCCGTCATATATTTTCAGTACGGATTGATCCATGTCCTCTCGCGAAATCCGCATCGCCACCCGTAAAAGCGCCCTCGCCTTGTGGCAGGCCGAATACGTCAAAGCACGCCTGGAGCTGGCCCATCCCGGCCTCAAGGTGTCCCTGGTGCCTATGGTCAGTCGTGGCGATAAGCTGCTCGACTCGCCTCTGTCGAAGATCGGCGGCAAGGGTTTGTTCGTCAAAGAACTGGAAACAGCGCTGCTGGCGAACGAAGCCGACATCGCCGTGCATTCGATGAAAGACGTGCCCATGGACTTCCCTGAAGGCCTGGGTTTGTTTTGCATCTGCGAACGCGAAGACCCGCGCGATGCTTTCGTTTCCAACACCTACGCGTCCCTGGAAGAATTGCCCCTGGGCAGCATCGTCGGCACGTCGAGCCTGCGCCGCCAGGCACAGCTGCTGACTCGCCGCCCGGACCTGCAGATCCGCTTTCTGCGTGGCAACGTCAACACCCGCTTGGCGAAGCTGGACGCCGGCGAATATGACGCGATCATCCTCGCAGCGGCGGGCCTCATCCGCCTGGGTTTCGAAGACCGTATCACCTCGGCCATCAGCGTCGAGGACAGCCTGCCCGCAGGTGGGCAAGGCGCCGTTGGCATCGAGTGTCGCACCGCTGACAGTGAAATCCACGCCCTGCTCAAACCCCTGGATCACCACGACACCGAAGTGCGCGTCACGGCCGAGCGTGCGCTGAACAAGCACCTAAACGGCGGCTGCCAGGTGCCAATCGCCTGCTACGCCGTGCTCGAAGGTGAAAACCTGTGGTTGCGCGGACTGGTAGGGGACCCGCAAGGTGGCACCTTGCTGACTGCCGAGGTGCGCGGCCCGCAGCGTGACGCGACGGCACTGGGCATCCAGGTAGCCGAAGAACTGTTGGACAAGGGCGCCGGTGCCATCCTGCAAAAAATCTACGGCGAGGCCGGTCCGCAGTGAACGAATGGCGTGTGCTGCTGACGCGGCCTGCCGAGGAGTCGTTGGCCCTGGCGGCGACGTTGGCCGAAGCCGGCATTTTCAGCAGCAGCCTGCCGTTGCTGGACATCGAGCCGCTTCCCGTTACACCTGAACAGCTGGAAGTCTTGCGTGACCTGGGCCGCTATTGTGCGGTGATTGTCGTCAGCAAACCCGCCGCGCGCCTGGCCGTGCGACAGTTGCATCGAGCATGGCCGCAACTGCCGTGGTTCAGCGTCGGCGCAGCCACCGCGCAGGTACTGGCCGAACACGGCCTCAACGTTCACTATCCCCCTACTGGCGATGACAGCGAGGCCTTGCTTCAATTGCCTGCGTTGCGCGAGGCTATCGCACGCCCGGATGCACGCGTGTTAATCCTGCGCGGCGAGGGCGGTCGCGAGCTGCTGGCAGAGCGTTTGCGCGCGAGTGGTGCTAGTGTCGACTATCTGGAATTGTATCGCCGTTTCCTTCCGGCCTACGACGCCGGGGTACTGATGCAACGCATCCAGTTGGAACGCTTGAACGGCCTGACGGTCAGCAGTGGGCAGGGTTTTTTGCACCTGCACGCCTTGGCTGGAGCCGATTGGCCACAGGTGGCACAGTTGCCGTTGTTCGTGCCGAGCCCGCGAGTCTTCGAGATGGCGCGGTGCGCTGGCGCAGAAAAAGTTGTGGATTGCCGCGGTGCGAGTGCCGCGGCTTTGTTAGTGGCGTTACGCAGCTTTGCCCTATGAGGCATGCCGTAGTCACTCTCTGAAACGCAAAGGACGGATACGTGAGCGAAACAGCCTTGCCTAAAGATGAAGCCCAACCCGCACTCGGTGCGCCGGTTGAGTCACCGGTCACCGCGCCGCGCCGTGGCAATGGCCTGGCGGTCGTCGCCTTGCTGCTCGGCGCCGCCGGTGTTGCCGCCGGCGGTTGGGGGATCTGGCAGGTCCGCGCCCTGCAAGCCAGCAGCCAGCAACAGCTGGGCCAGGTGCAGACCCTCGATGACCAATCCCAGTCCCTCAAGCAGAGCCAGCAACAACTGGCCGCGCGGCTGGCGCAGTTGCCGGGTGCTGATGAGCTGGAGGAGCGCCGTCGCCTGGTCGCCCAGTTGCAGGGCGATCAGCAGCGCCTGAGCCAGCGCCTTGAGACCGTGTTGGGGTCCAGCCGCAAGGACTGGCGTTTAGCCGAGGCTGAACACTTGATTCGCCTGGCGAGCCTGCGTCTGTCTGCCTTGCAAGATATCAATAGCGCCCAAGCGCTGGTGCAGGGCGCCGACGAGATTCTTCGCGAGCAAAGCGATCCAGGTTCCTATGCCGCCCGTGAGCAGTTGGCCAAGAGCCTTGCAGCGCTGCGCAGCACCGAGCAGCCGGATCGCACTGGGCTGTACCTGCAATTGGCGGCTTTGCGTGACCAGGTCGTGCAACTGGCGGCCATTGCCCCGGAATATCAACTGACCGAGCCGGCTTCCGAGGGGCGTCCGACCACGGATACGGACAGCCGTTGGCGCCTATGGTGGGAGCAGATTTCCCGTTACTTCCGCATCGACTTCAATCCGGATGACAACATTCGCCCACTGCTGGCCGGCCAAGGCCTGAACCAGGTGCGCCTGGCGTTGAGCCTGGCGCTGGAGCAGGCGCAATGGGCGGCGCTCAACGGGGAGTCGGCTGTATACAGCCGCTCCCTCGGCGAGGCGCGTAGCGTGTTGCAGGATAACTTTAACCAAGGCAATCCGCAGAGCAAGGCGATGCTCGCGCGTATTGCCGAACTTGAGCCCAAGGCGGTGTCGGTGGTGACGCCGGACCTGGCCTCGAGCCTGGCTGCCGTGCAGGCGTATCTCGAACGTCGTCATCTGTCTGCTGACGAAGCCAAGGCGGCGGCCACACCGGCGGCTACGTCGGCGAAGCAGGAGTAGAGCCGATGAAACGCTTCTATGTGATCCTGGTGCTGGCGATTGCAATCGCGTTGGCGCTGGCTGTGGGCATTTCGAAACACACCGGCTATGTGCTGATTACTTACCCTCATGTGCTGCACTACGAGTCGAGCTTGTGGGCGACGGTGGTGGCGGTGTTTGCCATTGGTTTGGTGATCTACCTGATCCGTGTGCTGTTGAGCCTGGTCACCACCTCCGGTGGTGTGGTCAACCCGTGGTCGCGGCGTAACCGCAGCCGCCGCGTGCAGATCGCCATCGAGCAGGGCCAGATGGACCTCGCCGAGGGCCGCTGGGCCAGTGCCGAGCGCCACCTGCATCGCGCCGCCGAAGCCGAGCGCCAGCCACTTCTGTACTACCTCGGCGCCGCGCGTGCTGCGAATGAGCAGGGTCGTTACGAAGAGTCCGACGGCTTGCTGGAAAGAGCACTGGAGCGTCAGCCCCAGGCCGAGCTGGCAGTTGCCTTGAGCCATGCGCAACTGCAACTGGACCGCGGCGATACCGATGGTGCACTGACCACCTTGCAGGCGATGCACGAGCGTCATCCGCATAACGGCCAGGTCTTGCGTCAATTGCAGCGCCTGCATCAGCAGCGGGGTGATTGGTCGTCGGTGATCCGTCTGTTGCCGGAGTTGCGCAAAGATAAAGTCCTGCCTGCCAGCGAACTGGCTGAGCTTGAACGCCGTGCCTGGGGTGAGAACCTTAGCCTGGCTGCTCAGCGAGAAGAGCAGGGCGAAGCCGGTTTGCAGTCCCTTGAGCGCGCCTGGCAGCAACTCACTTCCGCCCAGCGCCAAGAGCCGCAACTGGTTCTGGCTTACGCCGAGCAGCTGCGCCAATTGGGCGCCGATGCCAAGGCCGAGGAAGCGCTGCGTGGCGCCATCAAACGCGGCTACGACAGCCACCTGATCCGGCTATACGGCCTGCTGCGTGGCAGTGATCCAGCCCGACAGTTGAAGTTTGCCGAGGGCTGGCTCAAGGATCACCCGGGCGATGCCAGTCTGCTGTTGACGTTGGGCCGCCTGTGCCTGCAAAACAGCCTGTGGGGCAAGGCGCGGGATTATCTGGAGAGCAGCCTACGAGTGCAGCGTAATCCTGAGGCTTGTGCCGAGCTGGCGCGCTTGTTGGCCCAACTGGGTGACACCGAGCGAAGTAATCAGCTGTTTCAAGAGGGTCTTGGACTGCTGGATAACCGTTTGCTTGCGTCTCCGCTACCTGTCACTGCTCGGGTTTGAGGTAGGAAAGGGGCAAGGGTTGGCTCAGATGTATCTGGCGGCCAACCTTTCATTAGCTCGAAAAGAGTGAGGGGGGAGCGTTCGGCGGCAAAGTCCGACGCTCGATTGCCCAAGGTCTTCCATCTTCTGACGGGAAGTCCTTACCTTCTCACGGAATCGTCTGCTCTGGCATGTATTGAAAGCGGTCAGGCCTTTCCTCTACCGTAGCGACCTATCTTTCGCGATGCGGATAAAGCATGTCTTTGGCCCCTTCACGTTCCTTGTTTTTCCTCGCGTTCCTGGCGGGTACGCTGACATTGGGCGCGTCCTTTTACCTCGAGTTTGGCGTCTCGTTGCGTCCGTGTTTCCTATGCCAAGTGCAACGGGGATTCCTGGCCGCTTTCACATTGATCAACCTGGTCGCCGCACTCCACAATCCCAAGCGACCCGTGATCTGTCTTTATGGGCTGGCAAGCATGGTCTGCGCCTTGCTGGGCGCCCTAACCGCCGTGCGCCAGGTGCTGCTACAAAATGCCGCGCCGGATGAGGCAGCCGATTGCTGGCCCAGCCTGCACTACATGATCGAAAACCTATCGTTTTGGCAGGCCCTGCAGTTGACGTTCAAAGGCACTGTCGACTGCGTGGAAACCAACTGGACGCTGTTTGATTTGAGCCTTCCCGAGTGGAGCCTGCTGTTCTTCATCGGGATGTTGATCCTTGGCCTGATGCAGTTTTCACGGCTGTTTTTAAGCCAGTGTTCGCGCCCGGCGAGGCGCTGAAAGCGAGTCGCAGTTTGGAGAGCGGGATTAAACACTTGTATGAACTTTCTCTCCTGCGTACCTTGAAGCCATAGTCATGCGGGCATAATCTGGCCCGCACGTGTTATTGAAACCGTTTGTCAGATGTTGCCTTGCCCAGCGCTGCTTTATCCTTGAAGTGTTGCGCAGGCACCAGGCGGCAGCGCCCCTATAGGGAAGAGAGATCACCATGCTGGAAAGTTGTCAGAATGCTCAGGAACGCTGGGGTGGGGTGCACAAGCTGATCGACAATTGGCTGAAGGCACGCCACGAACTGGTTCGTGCCTTTGATGCTCTCGGTGCCAAGCCTGAGGCGCTGGCTGAGAACCGCGAACCGTTGCAGGACTTCTGCGTTGTATTGGTGGACTACGTGTCGGCCGGCCATTTTGGTGTCTACGATCAACTCACCAAGGAGGCGGAGGCCTTTGACGATCAGCGTGGCCTGGATTTGGCTGAGACCATTTACCCGCGCATCGATGTCATTACCGAGAAGCTGCTAGCGTTTACCGACCTGTGTGATGCCGGAAACTGTGTTGCTGAAAAATTCAAAGAGTTGGGCGCGCTGCTGCACGAGCGATTCGAGCTGGAAGATTGCCTGATCGAAGTGCTGCACAATGCTCACAAAGAAGAGGCTGCCACCCAGGCCTGACCCTCGACAGCGGTACGAAAGACGGTGCGCATTGCGCGCCGTTTTTTATTGGGTCAAGGACGGGTACCGAGCAACTCAATCTCGAATACCAGCGGTGTATAAGGTGGGATCAACTCGCCGGCACCGTCGGCGCCATAGGCCTGGGCCGATGGAATCACTAATCGCCATTTCGCGCCCACGGGCATTTGTTGCAACGCGCTGCTCCAGCCGCTGATCACACTGTCCAGACGAAACCATTGAGGTTGCCTGCTCTGGTCGAACACTGTCCCATCGGGTAATCGCCCCACGTATTTCACTTCAACCTGGTCGTTGGCCTTGGGCTTTCCACCCGTGCCGGGGGTGAGTTCGGTGAGCAGGATTCCATCAGCCAATTCGCGTACGCCTTTTACGGCTTTTTCTTTGCTCAAAAATTGTTGTTCGGCCACAAGTGCTTTTTCACTTTGAGGTCCCTGCGCTTCGGCTGCGTTTTGTGCTTCGTGCTGGGCAAGAATCTGTTCGATACGTGCGTTGTCCAGCGCCAGCGGTTTGCCCTGATAGGCTTGCTTGAGGCCGTCGATCAAAGCCTGGATCTGCAGGTCGGGGACCTCCTGCCGCAGGCGCTCACCGAGACTGGCGCCCAAGCTGTAGGCGAGGTCGTGCTGGTTCTGATCAGCGTTTTTTGGCGGCGATTGATCGCTCGCATTGGCCACCGAAATGGCCAAGCCAAGCACAAGAAAAAGGTAACGCGACATGGGCATTCTCCCGCCGAAAGTGCGACGGATTATGCCAGTGTGATGAGGTGAGAAGTGGCGCGTATTTACGTTATATCGACAAGAATTTTTACACGGTGCAACGCAAGTCAAACGATACTGTCAACATGCCCTAGCGGCGGTAAGAGCAGAGGGCTAGTATGAGCCGCACCCAAGTCAGCCAGGAGGTAAACCATGTCGGCCAAACAGAAGCCTGTTAATACCCCGTTGCATTTACTCCAACAACTCTCGGGCAGTTTGCTCGAACATCTGGAAAGCGCTTGTTCCCAAGCCTTGGCCGATGCAGAAAAACTGCTCGCCAAGCTGGAAAAACAACGCGGTAAAGCGCAAGAAAAGCTGCACAAATCCCGCACCAAACTGCAAGATGCTGCCACTGCCGGCAAGGCCAAGGCTCAAGCCAAAGCCAAAGACGCTGTCAAAGAACTTGAGGACCTGCTCGACGCCCTCAAGGATCGCCAAGCTGAAACCCGCACCTACATTTCCCAACTCAAAAAAGATGCCCAGGAAAGCCTGAAGCTGGCCCAGGGCATTGGTCGTGTGAAGGACGCTGTAGCTAAGGCGCTGGGCGCTCGTACGCCTGCAAAAGCTGTTGCAGTAAGCGCGGCGAAGAAGCCTGCAAGCAAAGCTGCTGCCGCCAAGGCGCCTGCTAAAGCAGCCGCGAAGCCAGCTACCAAAACCGCCGCTGCTAAACCGGCCGCCAAGCCAGCGGCTAAAACTGCTGCTGCAAAGCCAGCCGCGAAGCCAGCTGCTAAAACCGCTGCTGCAAAGCCCGCCGCGAAGCCAGCTGCTAAAACCGCTGCTGCAAAACCGACCGCCAAGCCAGTTGCCAAAACTGCTGCTGCAAAACCGGCCGCCAAGCCGGTTGCCAAACCTGCTGCTGCAAAACCGGCCGTCAAGCCAGTTGCCAAACCTGCTGCTGCAAAACCGGCCGCCAAGCCAGCCGCCAAACCTGCTGCTGCAAAACCAGCCGCCAAGCCAGCTGCTAAAACTGTTGCTGCAAAACCGGCCGCCAAGCCAGCTGCTAAAACCGCTGCCGCAAAACCAGCCGCGAAGCCAGCCGCCAAACCTGCAGCTGCAAAACCAGCCGCTAAGCCAACTGCCAAACCTGCTGCCAAGCCAGCCGTTGCCAAACCAGCTGCCGCAAAACCAGCACCGGCCAAGCCAGCAACACCTGCTGCTGCCCCGGCAGCGTCGAGCGCTCCAGCTGCACCGGCCAGCAACACGCCTGCCCCGGTAGCGCCAAGCACCACCCCAACCAGCGCCTCCTAAGTGCTGGTGACCACGACGCGCAGCTGCTGCAGCGCGTCGTGGTCAAGGTTGGCGGCATCCTCAGCCGCCAGTCCTTCCAGCCACTGTTGATGACCCATCGCCTCACCCGTCGGCCACATTCGCGCCCGTGTTTCCAAGCGCGCGAGCAATTGTCGTTCGGCCTCAAGCTCCAGGGCTTTGACCCGTTCGCGTAACCCCGCCAAATCCTCGTCCTGCTGCGCCATCGCACGCCATTGCATGCGCACCCGTCGTAACGGCTTAACCACGTGCGCCTGCCAAGGCTCGGCGATCTGTTTCAGCGCCTGAATGCGCTCGGCCGTCACGGCCACAGCGCGCTGTTCCAGCCACGCGCCACAGAGCAATAGGCACACATCCGCACCTTGCGCCTGTAAACGCAGGCAACCGGCTTCGACGCCCGGGCGGGCGTAAGTCGTGAGGGCAAAGTTCCATAGGTCAGCGCACATATTCACACCCAAGCCAGCGGGCAACGAAGCTGGTAGACTCCGCCGCCATTATGATCCGACTTCAAAGCCTAACATTACAGCGTGGCCCGCAACGTCTTCTCGAAGACGCCGAGCTGACCCTGCACGCCGGTCACAAAGCCGGCTTGATCGGTGCCAATGGCGCCGGCAAATCCACGTTGTTCGCCCTGTTGCTGGGCGAGCTGACCCCGGATTCCGGGGACTGCTTGTTGCCGGCCGACTGGCGTATCGCCCACATGCGCCAGGAGATCGACACCCTGGACCGCATCGCAATCGACTACGTGCTCGATGGCGACCTGCGCTTGCGCCAGGTGCAACACGACCTCGCCGAGGCCGAGAAAGCCCAGGACGGCGCCGCCCAGGCGCGCCTGCACTCGGAACTCGACAGTGCCGACGGCTACACCGCCGACGCCCGCGCCCGCAAAATGCTCGCCGGCCTTGGCTTCACCAACGAGCAGATGGACCGCCCGGTCGCCGACTTCTCCGGTGGCTGGCGCATGCGCCTGAACCTGGCCCAAGCGCTGATGTGCCCCTCGGACCTGTTGCTGCTCGATGAACCGACCAACCACTTGGACCTCGATGCGATCCTGTGGCTGGAAGACTTCCTCAAGAATTACCAGGGCACATTGCTGCTGATTTCTCACGACCGCGATTTCCTCGACGCCGTGGTCGACAACATCGCCCACGTCGAACAGAAGAAAATCACCCTGTACCGTGGCGGCTATACCGCATTCGAGCGCGCGCGCGCCGAACGCCTGGCCCAGCAACAACAGGCGTTCGAGAAGCAGCAGGCGCAGCGTGCGCACATGGAAAGCTACATCGCCCGGTTTAAGGCCCAGGCCACCAAGGCCCGCCAGGCCCAGAGCCGGATCAAGGCCCTGGAGCGCATGGAAGAGCTATCGGCGGCCCATGTCGATTCGCCGTTCGACTTTGTGTTTCGCGAGTCGGTGAAGATATCCAGCCCGTTGCTGGACCTTTCGGATGCTCGCCTGGGTTATGGCGACAAAACCATCCTGGAAAAAGTGAAGCTGCAGCTTACGCCAGGTGCACGCATCGGCTTGCTCGGTCCTAACGGCGCGGGCAAGTCGACGCTGATCAAAAACCTGTCGGGTGAGCTTGAGCCCTTGGCCGGTCGTTTGACCCGTGGCGAGAACACGGTGGTGGGCTACTTCGCCCAGCATCAGCTGGATTCCCTCGACTCCAAAGCCAGCCCGTTGCTGCACTTGCAGCGCCTGGCGCCGATCGAGCGGGAACAGACCCTGCGCGACTTCCTGGGTGGTTTCGACTTCCGGGGGGCGCGCATCGACGAGCCGGTGCTGAATTTTTCCGGTGGCGAAAAAGCCCGACTGGCCCTGGCGTTGATCGCCTGGGATCGTCCGAACCTGCTGCTGCTCGACGAACCGACCAACCACTTGGACCTGGAAATGCGCCTGGCGCTGACCATGGCCTTGCAAGAGTTCAGCGGTGCGGTACTGGTGGTGTCTCACGATCGCCACTTGCTCAAGAGCACCACTGACAACTTCCTGCTGGTGGCCGATGGCAAAGTCGAAGAGTTTGACGGCGACCTGGATGATTACGCGCGCTGGCTGACGGATTACCGCCTGCGCAACGCGCCGGTCAGCAATACGCCAGTCAACCCGGACAAGACCGACAAGAAAGCCCAGCGTCAGGCCGCCGCTGCACTGCGTCAGCAGTTGGCGCCGCACAAACGTGAAGCCGACAAGCTGGAAGCCGAGCTGGGCAAGGTGCACGAGCGCCTGGCCAAGATCGAAACCAGCCTGGGCGACAGCGCCGTTTACGAGGCAGCCCGCAAGGACGAGCTGCGTGACCTGCTGGCTGAACAGGCCAAACTCAAGGTGCGCGAAGGGCAGTTGGAGGAAACCTGGATGGAAGCTCTCGAGCTGCTGGAAACCCTGCAAGCGGAGCTGGAGGCGCTGTCCTGATGGAAGCGTTGCATCTGCCGTTACCGGCGCAATGGGTCGAGCCCGTGTGGATCGGCGTGCAAATCCTGCTGATTCTGCTGGCCGGCTACCTGGCCCAGCGTTTTGTAGCCAAAGGCCTGACTCGCCTGGGTGAGCGCTACCCATTCCCCCCGCAACTGCTGATGCCGCTGCGCGGTGGCTTGCGCTGGTTGATCATGGGCAGTGCGCTGATCTTTGTGCTGGGCCGCCTGGGTGTCTCCGCGACCGTGTTGTGGACGGCGCTTTCCGGGTTCGTCGCGGTCGCCGCCGTGGCGTTCTTTGCCATGTGGTCGGTGCTGTCCAACCTGCTGTGCGCCATTCTGATCTTCACCGTCGGGCCGTTTCGCCTGGGTGATATCGTCGAGCTGGTGGATACCGTCGATAAACCGGGCGTGAAGGGCCGGGTCGTGGCGATCAATCTGCTCTACACCACACTGGTTGAAGTGGCGGAAGCCGGCACCGACAGCGCAATGGTGCAGGTGCCCAACAGCCTGTTCTTCCAACGCGCGGTGCGACGTTGGCCAGGTACCCACGTGTTTCCGGGCGATCGCTAGCATTCACATCTTGTAAAAATCTATAGCTATCCGTTGGTCGGCGGAGTTAGCTTAAGGGAAAACCGCTAACTCCCCCCTGAGGTGTGTAATGGCACTCGATACGTGGCTGGCCTTTCTCCTGGCCAGTTGGATCATCTCCCTTTCCCCTGGCGCCGGCGCCATTGCCTCGATGTCCAGCGGCCTGCGATACGGTTTCCTGCGCGGTTATTGGAATGCCATTGGCCTGCAGCTAGGCCTGGCGATGCAGATTGCGGTCGTCGCCTGCGGCCTGGGAGCCATCCTGGCGACGTCGTCCACGGCGTTTTATGCGATCAAATGGTTTGGTGTGGCGTACCTGGTGTACCTGGCCATCAAGCAATGGCGCGCGTTGCCTATGGACATGACCGACGACGCGGCCGTGCGCCCGATCGGCAAGCCGATGGCGATGATGTTCCGAGGCTTTCTGGTCAATGCCAGCAACCCTAAGGCCCTGGTGTTCATGCTGGCGGTGCTGCCGCAGTTTGTGAACCCGCAAGCGCCGTTGCTGATCCAGTACCTGATCCTGGGTGCGACGATGATTTGCGTCGATATGGTGGTGATGGCGGGGTATACGGGGCTGGCGTCGAAAGTGTTGCGTTTGTTGCGCACGCCTAAGCAGCAGAAGCGTATGAACCGTACGTTTGCTGGGTTGTTTGTGGGGGCGGCGGGCTTTCTCGCCAGCCTGCATCGCGCAACGGCATAAACCGCACGCCAACTGAAGAAACCGAATCAAAAAATGTGGGAGCGGGCCTGCTCCCACATTGGTTTTGTGTTGACAGTGAGTTTTAGGCTCAGCGCAGGATCTTCGGCGCTTCATCCCTTGGCAGGTTGTTGCGCAACGGCGGTTGGCTCGGGTCTTGATACCCGCCACCCAATTGCTCCGCCAACTGCCGCGCTACATCCTCACCCAGCGCTTTCGAGACTTCTTTCACCACCCGCGGCCGATTCAGGCTCACACGCACATCGCGGCTGCTCACCAGCTTGGTGTCCTGGCCTTCACCCATGGCGGTGAACGCCGAGGTGATCTCGTAGGTGCGGGTGTTGATCAGGCTGAAGTCCGCCACCAGCGTCAGGCCCAATACCGCCGAGTAGCTGTTGGTGTGGTCCAGGGCGTTGATGTCCTGGGTGAAGTCGATGTCTGAGAGCGTACCGAACAGCACATAGTCAGCCCCCTTGAAGTGGCCGGCCTTGATGCGCTTGATCACGTCGTAGACGTCACCCTTGGCATCGGCGGTGTAGGGCGTGCCCTGCACCAGTTGGAACTGGCGGGACTTGAGGATCTCGCCCTTGATGTCACCGCTGAATTTACGCAGCTCGCTCTGTTCGATGTAGCTGGTACGGCTTTCGTACTCGCTGTAATTCGATGCGCCGCTGGCGTGGTAAGCGCTGGCCTGGAAGTTATTGCTCGCCGACACTTGGTGAATGTATTCCTCGACCCGCGCCTCGTAGGCCAGGTCAGTCACCGCGATCTTCGGGGCGGCCGAGGCGCCGAAGGCGCAAAGCAGGCCGATCATGCCGATCCATGCACGCATTGCTTAGCGCTCCGTGGTCTTGCGGATTTCTTTTTCGTCCATCCATTCGGCCAGGCCGCTCTCGACGTCGATCAGTTGCAGGCTGAACTTGTAGAACACGTCCTTGTAGTCCGAGCTGCGCTTGACGATGGAGCTGATGGAGCCTTCCAGGCGGTACTTGGCGGCGACCATGTTGCCGGTCTTGCTGACGGTGGACTTCTTGTACAGGCCGCTCTGGTTCTGCAGCTTGAGCTGGTCAACCTGGCTTTGCATATCGGTGTTGTCGCTGGCAAAACGCGCGGTGCCGGTCTTCATCAACTGGGTCTTGATCGACGTGGTGATCTCGCGGGTATCGATGTATTCGCTGGTCTTGTTTTTCACGTCATACACCTGCACCACCGGGCGGCCTTGCAGGATGCCGGACTGGGCCAGGGAGCGGGTCATGCTTTCGGCGATCATCTGCAGGTCGGTGGAGCCGAACTCGTTGGTCACCAGTTCTACGGCCTTGGTATCGCCGTAGCTGATGTTTTTACCGCCCAGTACCGGCGAAGTGTTAGAGCAGCCGCTGGCCAATACGGCAACTACGGCGAGGATCGAGAAGCGTGCAAACATGGGGAAATCTCTCAGTAGCAAAAAGGGTGAACGGCTCAAGGCGTTTTCACTTCAAGACGGAAGTCTGCCGCCTGGGGCAAGTTGGCAATCGCTGGCAGGAAGGTCGCCTGGTTGGCGTACAGGTTCAGCACCTTCCAGGTTTCTTCATCGCCCACCGGGAAGCCATCGGCGCCCAGCCAGGCAAAGCGGTAATACATCATCTGATTGCTGCTGGTGATGTTGCTCAACTGCACCTTGGCGGTGAGAAAGCCGTTCTCGCGGGCAACACGAATGGCACCGACCGCGACGCCCTTGAATTTGCCCATTACTACGATTTTGCTCGCGGCGCTGCCGGGCTCCGGCGGCGGTGGGGTGGCACAGCCTGCAAGCAGGACCAGCGCCAGGGCGCCAGGGATGAAATGACGCATAGCGTGCTCCTTAAGGTTGTTTGAGGGCGATGGCTTGAGTGGCCGTGTTCGGCACCACATGGGCGGCCAGGCCGCCCGCGAACACTTGGTTACCAACCACGCGCAGGGTGATCACCTGATAGCGCTGATCAGCCTTTACCGTCACCAGCGTGCCGCCCAGGGCATTGGGCAGGCTGATCTGGTGTTCGCCGTGCTTGAGGCGCAGGCGGGTCACCTGGGTCAGGTCCGGCAGTGTGCGCCAGGTGCGGGTGTCGGCGCCTTCGGTGACGGCCGAGGCGATACCCAGCACCAGGCCCGCCATAGGGTTGGTCTTGTTCAGGTTGTTCTGCGCCACGCCACGGGTGACCGCGCGCACGGTGGTGCGCAGGATGATCCCTGGCATGTCATCGCGCAGTGCGCGGCGGGACATGGCCGTGGTGCTGTTGAGTGCAGTGAGGTTCTGCTGCTGGCCGTCGACGCCGATCTGGGCGAAGGTCGCGGTGGACGTATCCGCCTTGATCACCGGGAATGACAGCGGTGTGATCACCAGGTTGCCATTGATGGGAATCGGCAGCGGCAGGCGAATCGAATCGCGGGCCGGTGCCAGGCCGCTCTGCACCACGATCAGCACGTCGGTTTCATTGGCGCCGACCTTGGATTTATCCAGGTTCAGCAGGGCCTGTTCCAGCAACGGGGTATTGGGGCGCAACTCGGCGGCCTTGCGGTAGCCGGGGGCCGCCAGGTCTTTTTCGCCCAAGGCTTCGTAGACGAAACCGGCCAGGTAATGGCTGAACGCACTCTGGTAGCTGTTTTTCAGGCCGACCACTTCCGGCGCATCCAGTGCTTCCACCGGGTAGCCGCGCAGGTCTTTCATCCGGGTGGTCACGCCTTCACGCTCGGCTTCGTTCTCGCGCTTGAGGTATTCCTTGTCCCTCAGGTCGGCAATCACCGCTTCGCGTTCATGGGTCTTCTTGATTTGAGTGCGCGCGCCGTCGAAGTCGTTCAGGGCCAGGAGGTTCAGGGCCATCTGCGTGGTCAGCATGACCTTTTCGTAGTCATAGCCTTCGTAGCGCCGCACTTTGTCGTTGGCAACGAAACTGCCGAACTGGGCGAGGTACCTGGCGCTGTCAAACTTGACCGAGTCCTCCCACTTGGCGACTTGCAGGTCGGCACTGCGCCAGGCTGTCTGGCTGCCAGTCATGTCGCCTTTAGCCCGCAGCAACTCGCCCTTCTCGAAGAAATAGAGCAGGTCCTTGTCGTCGCCGGTGTTGTTCTTTTCCAGCAGCGTCAGCGCGGCGTCGACATTGCCGGTGGCCAATTGCTGGTTGGTGGCTTGCAGTTCGGTGTCGTAATTGCGGAACATCGAACAGCCGGACAGCAAGGTAACCGCCGCAAGCGCGAGCGAAGGTAAGGCGCGAAATGCCATGCAAACTTCTTCCCTGAAAAGTATCAACCGATGTGGTAATTCCTCATAAAAACGAGGAACGAAATTCCCTTTCGCACTAACAGGGCGCGGCATTATAGGCACCATTACTGGCAAAACAATGGCTATTTGCTCAGATGAAATCGACTGGAGTGCCACCCTCCCGCATTTAAAACGCTCCGCCCCCACAAACGACAAATCACTTACGGCTTGAGTCAAACCCGTAAAGCCTTAACAATGTGTTACTTCGTATTTCCATTTGAGATTCGTTCATGACTGCCCCCTTCCGTTTTCTCGCCTGGCTGATATTGCCGGCGTTGATGTCGTGCAGCTTCAACCTGTTGGCCGCGACTGCCGAGGGCGCCCCACAAGCTCTGCATTTGCTGGACTACATTGGTGCTGACTATCCTCCGACGGTGGAGGCGGGCAAGGTTATCGATGAATCCGAATACCGCGAACAGCTGGAGTTTCTCGGGGTGTTGCAGGGGCTGGTGGCAGAGTTGCCACAGCACCAGGAACGCGCGGCGTTGGTCAACGGTGTTGATGAACTGTTAGCGGCTATAACCGCTCATCAGGACGGCGCGACAGTCGCACGCCAAGCCCGGCAATTGGGGGCTCAACTGGCCGTGGCCTATGAAGTCAGTCAGGCCCCGGCGATCACGCCTGATCCAACCCGTGGCGCGCCGCTCTACGCCCAACATTGCTCGGTGTGCCACGGCACAGCGGGCTCCGGTGATGGGCCGGCCAGTGTGGGTATGACGCCGCCGCCCGCTAATCTGCGGGACGCTGTGCGTCTGGATCGCCTGAGTCTCTACGCGATCTACAACACGCTGGGCCTGGGTGTCGAAGGTACCGATATGCCGTCCTTTGCCGACCAACTGGACGATCGCCAACGCTGGGACCTGGCCACTTACATCGCCGGCTTCACCGCCGACCCGGCCGCCGCCAAAAGTGAGCAACCGTTTAACCTCGCCGACCTGGCTCGCCAGACGCCCAATGAAGTGCTGGCCGCTAACGGCCCGGCTGCCGCCGCGACGTTCCGCGCCCAGCGTGCGCAACCGCCGCAGGTCAAGCGTGGCCCTGCGCAGCTGCTCGAATACACCGCTACGACCCTGGACAAGAGCCTGGCCGCGTTCCGCAGCGGTGATCACGAACAGGCCTACGACCTGTCGGTGGCCGCGTACCTGGAAGGCTTCGAGCTGGTGGAAAGCTCCCTGGACAACGTCGACGCCAACGTGCGCAAAGACACCGAGAAGGCGCTGATGGCCTACCGGCAGTCGTTGCAGGACGGTTTGCCGGTCGAGCAGGTTCAACAGCGTCTGGACGTGGCCAAAGGCAAACTCGCCGAGTCCGCCGGCTTGCTGGGCAGCGACGGCCTGAGCTGGTCGTTGAGCTACATCTCCGGTTTGTTGATCCTGCTGCGTGAAGGCCTGGAAGCGATCCTGGTGCTGGCCGCGATCCTCGCGTTCTTGCGCAACACTGGCCAGCAGTCGGCGGTGCGCAGCGTCAACGTCGGCTGGGGCCTGGCGCTGTTGGCGGGTTTGGCGACCTGGGCGTTGGCCGCGTATGTGATTGACGTGAGCGGCGCCCAGCGCGAGCTGCTTGAGGGCTGCACGGCGCTGTTCGCCAGCGTGATGGTGCTGTGGCTCGGCGTGTGGATGCATGACCGTCGCCACGCTGCGGCCTGGCAGGATTACATCAAGAGCAGCCTGGTGGGCGGTGGCGGGCGTTTTGGCTTTGCGATGCTGGCGTTCTTCTCGGTGTACCGCGAGCTGTTCGAGGTGATCCTGTTCTACGAAACCCTGTGGCTGCAAGCCGGTCCGGCCGGGCACAACGCTGTGCTGGCGGGTGGCGCCACGGCGTTGGTGCTGTTGGTGGGCCTGGCGTGGGTAATCCTGCGGGGTTCGGCGAAGCTGCCGTTGGCGTTGTTCTTCGGAATCAACGCCGCGCTGCTGTGTGCACTGTCGGTGGTGTTTGCGGGGCACGGCGTGAAGGCGTTGCAGGAAGCCGGGATCTTCGGCACGCGGCCGGTGGCATTCTTTGACTTTGATTGGCTGGGGATTCACGCCGATGCCTACTCGCTGAGTGCGCAGGCAGTAGCGATCCTGGCGATTGTGGTGCTGTATGGCCGCAGTCGGATGGCGGAGAAGCGCCGGGTGGCGGCATAAGATGCGCGTGTGGATTGATGCCGACGCCTGTCCTCGGGCGGCCAAGGACCAAGTGGTGAAGTTCGCCCTCAAGCGCCAGTTCGAAGTGGTGCTGGTGGCCGGTCAGAGCCAGATCAAGCCGAGCTTTGCCTGCGTGAAGCTGATTGTGGTGCCCAGTGGCCCGGATGCGGCGGATGACTACCTGGTAGAGCACGCAGAGCGTGGTGAACTGGTGATCTGCAGCGATGTGCCGCTGGCTGACCGTTTGGTGAAAAAGGGTGTCACGGCCCTCGATCCACGGGGCAAGGAGTTCAGCCCGGCCAACATGAGTGAGCGCCTGGCAGTGCGCAACCTGTTCACCGATCTGCGCGAGCAGGGCCAGATGGGCGGCGGTCCACCGCCCCATGGCGAGAAGGACAAGCAGGCGTTTGCCAATGCCCTTGACCGAATCCTCACCCGGTTGATGCGCCAAGCCTGATCTGTGTAGGGAGCGGGCAAGCCCGCTCACTACACCCAGTGTTTGGCAAGCTGATCAGTCGTTTTCGTGTGTGAGCTCCAGCAACCGATCCACCAGCTTGTTGATCCCCGAAGCGACCTCGCTGATGTTCTTGCCGAGCATATAGGCCGGGGTACTCACCAGTTTGCGCGCCTGGTCTTCGACGATATCTTCCACCGCGCACTCCTGGTGGGTGGCGCCCATCTTGTCCAGTGCGGCGGCGGTGTCGGCACAGTTGCCAATGGTGCAGGTCACGCCAGGACCGTAGATTTTCGCCGCCAGGGCCGGTGAAATGCAGATCAACCCGACGGGCTTGCCCGCTTCGGCAAAAGCCTCGGCCAGCTCCAGAACCTGCGGGTTGACGCTGCAGCCGGCGCCTTCCACGGCAAAGTTCGACAGGTTCTTCGCCGCACCAAACCCGCCGGGCACGATCAGCGCATCGAAGTCTTCGGCATTGGCTTCGCGGATGTCTTTCACGTCACCCCGGGCGATCCGCGCCGACTCCACCAGCACATTGCGTGACTCGGGCATCGCTTCGCCGGTGAGGTGGTTGATCACGTGCAGTTGCGCGATGTCTGGGGCGAAGCATTGGACCAGAGCGCCGCGCTGGTCCAGGCGCAGCAGCGTGATCACGCTTTCTTGGATCTCTGCGCCGTCGTACACGCCACAGCCGGAAAGGATCACTGCTATCTTTTTGCTCATGGGCATTTCTCCTGGGTTCTTGGCGTTAAATGTCTACTAATTTGTCATCTGTTGCCAATGGGGTCTCGCGCCGCTGCACCTAATCTGATGTAACAAAAATAAACCGGACCAGACCATGGACTTCGTGCCTTACGCGGTACCGTTTTTCATCGCCCTGATTGTGGTGGAGCTGCTCGCAGATCATTGGCGCGGCCAGCGTAACTACCGGGTGGCGGACGCCATCAACAGCCTTAGCACCGGTGTGCTGTCTACCACCACGGGGCTGCTGAGCAAGGGCGTGGGGCTGTTGACCTATGCGTTCGCCCTCAAGCACCTCGCGGTGGTCGAGCTGTCGGCCTAAAGCGTCTGGACCTGGGTGTTCGCCTTTGTGTTCTACGACTTCTGCTACTACTGGCTGCATCGCATGGGGCACGAACGCAACATCTTGTGGGCCGCGCACTCGGTGCATCATCAGAGCGAGGACTACAACCTCAGCACTGCCCTGCGCCAGACCAGCACCGGTTTCCTGCTGAGCTGGATCTTCTACCTGCCGCTGGCCGCACTCGGTGTGCCGTTGGTGGTGTTTATCAGCGTGGCGTCCGTCAACTTGCTGTATCAATTCTGGGTGCACACCCGGCATGTGCCCAAACTCGGCTGGTTCGAATGGTTTTTCGTCACGCCATCCAATCATCGGGCCCACCATGCACAGAACGCTCTCTACATGGATCGCAACTACGGCGGGGTGTTCATTATTTGGGACCGCCTGTTCGGCTCCTTCCAGGAAGAAGACGACAACGAGCCGGTCATTTTCGGCGTGACCACGCCGTTGGCCAGCTGGAACCCGCTGTGGGCCAACCTGCAGTTTTATGCACAGCTGTGGAGTGATGCACGGCGCACAGAAAACCGGTGGGACAAGCTGCGCATCTGGTTCATGCGCACCGGCTGGCGCCCGGCGGACGTGAAGGCCAAGTACCCGCTGGCGAAACATGATTTGAGCCAGTTCTGCAAATTCGAGGTAGCGCTGGATGTGCGCCAACAGGTCTACATCGCCCTGCAGTTCGCGGCGTATGTCGGCTTTGGTAGCTATTTGATGAATGTGGGCGAAGGCTTGCCCACGGCGGCGCTGATCCTGGGTTGGAGTGCCATGGCGTTGGGGCTGTTTACATTGGGTGTGGCTTTGGAGAACCGCCCGTGGGCGTTCAGCGCCGAGCTTTCACGGCTGGTGCTGAATGTGCCGCTGGTATGGCTGGCACCGTTGGTCGGTCTGTGGCCGGTCTGCAACCTGGGCTGGCTGGGCCTGCTCAGTTACAGCCTGCTCAGCGTCATTGGCCTCTACTGCTGCACAAGCCGGTTTACTCGACGGGTGTCTTAGGCGTTTCAACCCGTGCTTGCTCGGCGGCAAGCCGGGCCTTTTCATCGGCACAGGCCTGACGAGCGATACGGGCGTTCTTGAAGCGGCGGCGCAGCCAGAGGCCAACGCCTAGCAGCAGCAACGCGCCCAATACCCATAACTCATATTTCTTCACGCTACCGAGCATGCCTTCCAGCACCGCGCCGAAGTGATAGGCCGCTGCGCCCAACGCGGCCGCCCAGATCGCGGCACCAATACCGTTAAGGATCAGGTAACGCAGCGGTGAGTAGCCGGAAAGACCGATCGCCACTGGCATGACCGTGCGTAGCCCGTAGACGAAGCGAAAGCTCAATACCCAGATATCCGGGTGCTTGCGGATATGTTCCAGGGCTTTGTCGCCCATCAATTGCCAGCGCGGCTTGCGCGCCAACAGCTTGCGGCCGTGCTTGCGGCCCATGTAATACCAAAGCTGATCACCGGCGTAGCTACCGAAAAAGGCAACCACCACCACCAGGTTGATATCCATGTACCCACGGAACGCCAGGAAGCCTGCGAGAACAAGAATGGTCTCGCCTTCAAAGAAGGTGCCTAGGAAGAGGGCAAAGTAGCCGAAGTCATGCAGAAATTGTTGAAGCATGGTCTGGGTGCTGGCGAAATGAACGCGCAGCCTACGCCTTCACGAAGATTCATGAAAGTATCGAGATGTGTCGCGAAGTGAACATTTCCTATGTAAATGGCGAATGCGACTACAGGTCGCATCCTTAAGCACAACTGTCATACCTTCGTCATAATGGCCGCTTATAACTGCAACGCTCGCCCGTGAACCGGGCTCAGGAGTCTGTCGTGAGCTTTAACCCTGCCAATCGCCTGTTTCCCGCCACCCGTCTGCGTCGCAATCGTCGTGATGATTTTTCTCGTCGTCTGGTGCGTGAAAACGTACTGACGACCGACGATCTGATCCTGCCGGTGTTTGTGCTGGACGGTGAAAATCGGCGGGAAGCGGTGGCTTCGATGCCAGGTGTCGAACGCCTGAGCATTGATCTGCTGCTTGAAGAAGCCGCGGGCTGGGTCGAGTTGGGGATTCCAGCGCTGGCGCTGTTCCCGGTCACGCCGTCTGAACTCAAGTCGCTGGACGCTGCCGAAGCCTGGAACCCGCAAGGAATCGCCCAGCGCGCCACGCGCGCCCTGCGCGAGCGTTTCCCGGAGCTGGGGGTGATCACTGACGTGGCGTTGGACCCGTTCACCACCCACGGTCAGGATGGCATTCTTGACCGGGACGGCTATGTTGAAAACGACATCACCGTGGATGCCCTGGTCAAGCAAGCCCTGTCCCATGCAGCAGCCGGTGCCCAGGTGGTTGCACAGTCGGACATGATGGACGGCCGGATCCAGGCGATCCGTGAATCCCTGGAGCTGGCCGGTCACGTCAACGTGCGGATCATGGCCTATTCGGCCAAGTACGCCAGCGCCTATTACGGCCCGTTCCGCGATGCGGTGGGCTCGGCGCTTAACCTGGGCAAGGCCAACAAGGCTTCGTACCAGATGGACCCGGCCAACAGCCATGAAGCCCTGCACGAAGTGGCGGCCGACTTGGCCGAAGGCGCTGACATGGTGATGGTCAAGCCGGGGATGCCCTACTTGGACATCCTTTATCGGGTCAAAGAAGAATTCAAGGTGCCGACCTTTGTGTATCAGGTCAGTGGCGAATACGCCATGCACATGGCAGCAATACAGAATGGATGGCTGAGTGAAGGGGTGATCCTTGAATCCCTCACAGCCTTTAAACGCGCCGGGGCTGATGGCATTCTGACCTACTTCGCCGCCCGCGCCGCCCAATTGCTTAGAGAGCAACAATAGCCCTCACAGGAACACTCGATGAATACCGAAGGACTCACAGAAGTTGCCGTAAAAGACACTCACCCGGCGGTTGAACAAGTCACCGCAACGCCGCCGGAGCACCAGCCCGCCGTGCCTGTCGTGGTGGCCGAGCCACCTGCGCCGGCCCCAGTGGTCGCTGTGACCAACCTGGATGACAGCAGCCTGTACATCCACCGCGAGCTGTCACAACTGCAATTCAACATCCGCGTACTGGAACAGGCGCTGGATGAGTCCTATCCGCTGCTGGAGCGGCTGAAGTTCCTGCTGATCTTCTCCAGCAACCTGGACGAGTTCTTCGAGATCCGCGTCGCCGGCCTCAAGAAACAAATCACCTTTGCCCGCGAACAAGCCGGCGCCGACGGCCTGCAGCCGCATCAGGCGCTGGCGCGCATCAGCGAACTGGTACACGGCCATGTGGACCGCCAATACGCGATCCTCAACGACATCCTGTTGCCGGAACTGGAAAAACATCAGGTCCGCTTCATCCGTCGTCGTCACTGGACCACCAAGATCAAGACCTGGGTGCGCCGTTACTTCCGTGACGAGATTTCGCCGATCATCACCCCAATTGGCCTCGACCCGACGCACCCGTTCCCGTTGCTGGTGAACAAGAGCCTCAATTTTATTGTCGAGCTGGAAGGTATCGACGCCTTCGGCCGTGACTCAGGCCTTGCGATCATCCCGGCACCGCGTCTGTTGCCACGGATCATTAAGGTACCGGAAGAGGTGGGGGGCGCTGGCGATAACTATGTATTCCTGTCGTCGATGATCCATGCGCACGCCGATGACCTGTTCCAGGGCATGAAGGTGAAGGGCTGCTACCAATTCCGCCTGACCCGTAACGCCGACCTGGCGCTGGACTCCGAAGACGTCGAAGACTTGGCCCGTGCTCTGCGCGGCGAGCTGTTCTCGCGGCGCTACGGCGATGCGGTGCGCCTGGAAGTGGCCGACACCTGCCCTAAACACCTGTCGGACTACCTGCTGAAACAGTTCAACCTGGCCGAATCCGAGTTGTACCAGGTCAACGGCCCGGTGAACTTGACGCGCCTGTTCAGCATTACCGGCCTGGACAGCCATCCGGAACTGCAATACACCCCGTTCACCCCGCAGATCCCGAAATTGCTGCAAAACAGCGAGAATATCTTCAGCGTGGTGAGCAAGCAGGACATCCTGCTGCTGCATCCGTTCGAGTCCTTCACGCCAGTGGTCGACTTGCTGCGACAAGCCGCCAAGGACCCACACGTGTTGGCCGTGCGCCAGACCCTGTACCGTTCCGGCGCCAACTCGGAAATCGTCGACGCCCTGGTCGACGCCGCGCGTAACGGCAAGGAAGTCACGGCGGTGATCGAGTTGCGTGCGCGGTTCGACGAAGAGTCCAACCTGCAGTTGGCCAGCCGCCTGCAAGCGGCCGGCGCGGTGGTGATCTACGGTGTGGTCGGCTTCAAGACCCACGCCAAGATGATGCTGATCCTGCGCCGCGAAGCCGGTGAGATCGTGCGCTACGCGCACTTGGGCACTGGTAACTACCACGCCGGTAACGCCAAGCTCTACACCGACTACAGCCTGCTGACGTCCGACGATGCCTTGTGTGAAGACGTCGGCAAGTTGTTCAGCCAGTTGATCGGCATGGGCAAGACCTTGCGCATGAAGAAGCTGCTGCACGCGCCGTTCACCCTGAAGAAGGGCATGCTCGACATGATTGCCCGCGAAACCCAGTTCGCCCTCGACGGCAAACCGGCGCACATCATTGCCAAGTTCAACTCGTTGACCGATCCGAAGATCATTCGCGCGCTGTACAAGGCCAGCCAGTCCGGCGTGCGCATCGATCTGGTGGTGCGCGGCATGTGCTGCCTGCGTCCGGGCATTGTCGGGGTTTCGCACAACATCCATGTGCGCTCGATCATCGGCCGCTTCCTGGAGCACACGCGGGTTTTCTACTTCCTCAACGGTGGCGAAGAGCAGATGTTCCTCTCCAGTGCCGACTGGATGGAGCGCAACCTTGATAAGCGTGTGGAAACATGCTTCCCGGTGGAAGGCAAGAAGTTGATCATGCGGGTCAAGAAGGAGCTGGAAAGCTACCTCACCGACAACACCCACAGCTGGAGCCTGCAGTCGGACGGCCGCTATATTCGCAACACGCCGACCGGCAACCAGAACCCGCGCAGTGCGCAGGCGACGTTGCTGGAGCGCTTGGGTAGCCCGATCCTGACGGTTAACTAACTGCCGACACAAACCTAATGTGGGAGCGGGCTTGTTCGCGAATGCGGTAGATCAGTCAGTACATCTAGTGACTGACACTCCGCATTCGCGAGCAAGTCTGCTCCCACATTTGTTTTTGCAGTGTTCTTTGGACCGGCTCAGCGCATGTTCAGGCTGAACCCCACCCGCGTCAGCCACTCCGCTTCCTGGGCGAAATCCGCCTGGGTCAGCTGATTCTCATCCAGCCAACCTTTCGGGAACACTACGTCCAGGCTGTCGCCGTCGGCGCGCAGGGTCACCTGGGGCATTTCCTGGGTGCCACGGATATGGTGGAACAGGATTGCAAAGCGCAGCAGCACGCACAGGCGAATCAGCTTGATGCCTTCGTCGCCGAACTCTGCGAATTTGTCTTTAGGGATGTTACGGCGGTGGCCACGCACCAACAGCGCCAGCATTTGCTGGTCTTCCCGGGAGAAGCCGGCAAGGTCCGAGTGCTCAATCAGATAGGCACCGTGCTTGTGGTAATGGTAGTGGGCGATATCCAGGCCCACCTCATGCACCTTGGCCGCCCAGCCCAACAACTCGCGCCATACGCCGTCTTCCAGGTCCCAATCCTCGGCGACCTGGTCGAAGGCGTGCAGGGCTTTACGCTCCACCCGGGCTGCTTGTTCCAAGTCGACGTGGTAACGCTCCATCAACGAACTGAGCGTGCGCTCCCGCACGTCCTCGTGGTGGTGGCGGCCCAGCAGGTCGTAGAGCACACCTTCGCGCAGGGCGCCGTCGCAGTGGTCCATGCGTTGCAACTCGAGGGCGTCGAAGATCGCTTCAAGAATCGCCAGGCCGGCCGGGAAGATGGTACGACGATCCGGCTTGATGCCGTCGAAGTCGATTTTCTCGGCGTCCCCCAGCTTGAACAGTTTGCGTTTTAGCCACGCCAGGCCTTCGGCATTCACTTCACCGGTGCCATGGCCGCCGGCTTTCAGGGCCAGGCCGATGGCGCGGATAGTGCCGGACGAGCCGATGGCTTCATCCCACGTCAGGCGGTGCAGGGCGTGCTCGATGCTCATGATCTCCAGTCGCGCCGCCGTGTAGGCCTGGGCGTAGCGCGCCGGGGTGATCTTGCCATCCTTGAAATAGCGTTGGGTAAAGCTGACGCAGCCCATCTGCAGGCTTTCGCGCAGTAGCGGTTCGAAGCGCTGGCCAATGATGAATTCGGTACTGCCCCCGCCGATGTCGGCGACCAGGCGTTTGCCGGGCGTATCAGCCAGGGTGTGGGACACGCCGAGGTAGATCAGGCGCGCTTCTTCACGGCCAGAGATGACTTCAACGGGATGCCCAAGGATCTCCTCGGCGCGGCGGATGAATTCGCCACGGTTGCGGGCTTCGCGCAGGGCGTTGGTGCCGACGATTCGCACGGCGCCCAGGGGCATGCCGTTGATCAACTGGGCAAATCGCTTGAGGCAATCGAGCCCGCGCTGCATGGATTCTTCGTTGAGTTGGCGCTCATCGTCGATTCCGGCAGCCAGTTGCACTTTTTCGCCGAGCCGCTCAAGGATGCGGATTTCGCCGTTCTGGGCCTTGGCCACGACCATGTGAAAGCTGTTGGAGCCCAGGTCGATGGCGGCGATCAGGGACAGATTCTTGGCTTTGGATTGCGGCATGGTTAGGGGGTCTCGGTCGATAACCCAGCCATCGTGCCACGATCGACCTTTGGTGCCAACGCGTACTGCTTCGGTAATTTTTCTTCGGCTGTGTGTAAGGAATTCTTGTGGGGAATGTAGGACGGTTTTCTAAGCCCGTAGCGAATGATGTTTCATCTTTGTAGGCGTAATTAAGCGCTTGTTGTTTTCAGGCTGTTTACGATTTTGCCTACACTAAGTCGGGTAATCACTAATTGGTTTTGTACTTAAGCCTACTCGACGATGAATTCTGGCCCACTTTCTCTATTTACGCCTCCCACGAAGAGTGGCGTGTTCTCTCATTCTTTATTCGGGTGGCAAAGCGACAGACTGTCACTCGGCAATTTTGCCGTGGTGTTATTTATGTATGGTCCTATGTTCAGGATGAAGAAAAGATGGGTAAAGGATACCCGGCCATCGTAAACGCACCTGCCCACTATAGATGACAGGTTAAACATGAAAAAAATGCTTGGTTTGACAGTAGGTACTCTGTGTCTGGTCGCGAGTATCGGCGCTCATGCAACAACGGCTGCTGAACTGATTGTACGAGGGACGATCAAGCCGTTGGCTTGCAACCTCAGCCTCGCCGGTGGAGGCATCGTGGATTACGGAATAATTCCCTCCGGCAGTCTGTCCGCCACTAACTTCAATCCGCTAACAGAAAAACCTGTCAGGTTGTCCGTCAGTTGCGGCAAGGCGCCAGCCCAATTCGGCCTGACGCTGACTGACCTGCAATCGGGCAGCAAGGTGACCGGGATTCTCGGTTCCGGGTTCACCGAGGCGCAGAACTTCGGGCTTGGCCTTGCCAACGGCAAGCGTACGGGTGGCTACTCCGTGAGGCTGACGAATCTGAGCTCGTCCACCGGGCCCCTGAACCCTCTCGTGCGTGTTGGCACCACAGGTTCCTGGCAGCGCAGTGACGGCAAAGTCGCGCAAAGGCCGAGTCAATATTCGTGGGGCAACGGCTCCAGCCTGCAACCCGCATCCATCACCCAACTTACGGGCACTCTGGCTGTGAAAGCCGTTATCAACCGCACGCAAGATCTGGACCTGACCCGTGATACGACGCTGGACGGCCGCGCCACTCTGGAATTGAGTTACATCTAAATACGTTATTAGCGGCCGACATTAACGCACAGGCAGTGATGCGTCTCTGTTAAGTGTCGGCTGTTTTTGCGTGGGTGTTCGTTAATTATTGGCTTTATGGCGGTGAGGGAACTCAGTGAAGGCTCTTTCAATAATAGTGATGGCGTTTCTACGGTATATAAGCGTGTGCCTTTGCTTGTGTGGTATGGCCGTAGCTGACGGGATGCAACCCGAGACAACAGTTGTGATTTTGAATGAAGAGGACGGTGAGGCGACACTTAATATAACAAACACTGACCCTGGTGCGGCGTTACTGCATTCGGTCATACAAAACATACCTGAAGATTTGGAATCCTTATTGATTGTTACGCCGCCCATTACTCGGGTCGAGGCGGGCGACACTCAACTTGTACGCTTCATCATGACCACGAAGGCACCGCTCAAGACCCAACGCCTGAAGCGAGTCTCCTTTGAAGGTATCCCCCAGGCTCGCGCGCCCGGCGGTGCGACCATTGGTATCACCCTGCGCCAGAACCTGCCGTTGATCCTGCATCCCAAAGGCTTGCCCAAGCACGATGCGCCATGGCAGTTGCTCACCTGGAAGCGCGAAGGTGACCAGATAAAGGCTTATAACAACAGCGCTTACGTTGTGCGGATGGCACTGGAAGTCCAACTGCATCCGCTGGCGCGTCTGGGAAAGTTACCGCGTACCTACATTCTGCCGGGTGAAGTGCTCACGCTAGCGACAGACAACTCAGTGGCGGGAGTGGTCGCGGTGGAGATTCAACCGGCCACGGTCTACGGGTTTACGGTGGACAGCTACCGCGCACCCGTTACGGCAGATGTGGACTGACGAGCCTATGAAAAAGATCAGGCACTCAGGTCGCTCTGCCAAAAGCGCGTCTGGCAAGTTATTACAGGCGCGTTCCAGGGTCTTGCTGGGGCTCGCGACGCTGTGGGGGTTGCCAGGCTCCAGCGCAGCCGTGGCGCTCGGAGAAGGTTTTGACCTGGCCGCGTTGACAACCCTTGGGATCGACCCGCAGGTGTCCGAATACTTTCGCAGCGCGGCGCGCTTTCGCGAAGGTGTGCATGTGGTCGGGCTGCGGGTCAATGGCGCCCCGCTGGGGTTGGTAGACGCGCGGTTCGATTACCAGGGCCAGTTGTGCTTCACCGAGGCGTTACTGGCGAAGGCGGGTCTGGTCAAACCCTCCCGTGTGCTACGCGAAGGCATCAGCCCTGACCAGGCCTGCCATGATTTCGTTGGGGAATACCCGGCGACCATGGTACGGCTGCGCCCGAGCAGCGATGAGGTCACCCTGGTAGTGCCGACCCAGTCCCTGCGCGCGCCAGAGTGGGAAGCCGGGAATTTTTCTCAGGGCGGCGCGGCAGCCATCTTCAACTATGACGTGTTGGGTTTCGATACCCGTTCGCGAAGTGGGCCAAGTCGCTTTGTGTCGGCCTATACCGAGGCAGGGTTCAACCTGGGTAACTGGATTGTTCGCAGCCGCCAGTTTTTTATCTCTGACAATGGCCAGACGCGAACCGAGCAGGTGGACGCCTACGCCCAGCGTGATATCGCGGCGTTGCAGTCGACTTTCCAGGCCGGACAGATTTCCAGCAACAACCCGATATTTGGCGGGGTGCAACTGGCTGGCTTGCAGTTTTTTCCGGATGGTCAACAACGCGCGGGTGGGGGCAGCAGCGAGGTAGTGGTTGAAGGGCTGGCCCAAAGCCAGTCACGGGTCGAGGTGCGTCAGTCGGGTGCATTGATCCATACCACGCTGGTGCCGGAGGGGCCGTTCAGGCTCACTGGATTACCGTTGCTCAACAGCACCAGCGACCTCGATGTGAGCGTGATTGACGTGCGGGGCGCAAAGCGCAGTTTTGTCGTACCCGCCGCGTCCTTTCGAGGTGGGGCTCCGGTTGCGCCGGGGTATTACTTTTCCGTCGGCAAGGTGCGTGACACGTCCTTCGACAGCCGGGAAGCGCCCGTTGTTGCCATGGGCAGCGGCACCTGGGGCCTGGGCCAGAACTCGTCACTGGGTTTCGGTTTGCTGAGTACCGACGAGTATCAGTCGGCAGGCGGCTCACTGAGCAGTGTGTTTTTCCATCAAATGACGGTGGGCATGCGCCACAACCTGTCCCGTGATGGCCAAGATGGCGTAGGGGGCGCACGCAGCACACTCTCTGTGGGCAGCCCGTTGTTCGCCAACCTCGACATGAACCTGAGCGCCTCTACGCAAAGCCGAGGCTACCGGGAGGTGCTGGACGCAGGCCAGGCGTCGCGTGGGTACGACTTCGATGCGCGTTTCAAGCGCCAGTACACGGCAGGGTTGAGCTGGGCGGACCCGTTTGTGGGTGGTTTTTCCATCAGTTTCACGCGTAGCACGCAGTTTGACGGGCAGTCCGCCGATCACCTCTTTGCCTCATGGAACAATACGTTTAACGGTGTGGGTGTGGCGCTGATCGCCGACGCTCAGGTCGGTGGGGCCAGGCCTCAACGGCGTGACTCGGTGGCGGGTGGCCGACGCGACGGACGGCTGGACGAAGACACCTCCCTCCGGCTGCAGGTGACCGTGCCCCTGGGCGGTGATCGCCGAGTCAGTTCTTACGTCAGTCGTCGAGGCGACCGACTGGATGCTGGCACTGCTCTCAGCGAGCGGGTCAACGACTATGTGAACTACGAGGTCGGTGTTGATCGAGACGTGAGCGAGCGTGAGCAGAGCGTGCGCGGCCGTGTGGACGTACTGCCGCTTTATACCCGCGTGAGCTTGGGTGCCAGCCGTGATCCGTCGAGCACCAGTTATTCCGGGCAACTGCAAGGCGGCATTGTCGCCCATGAACACGGCGTGACGTTCTCGCCGTATGCAGTGCAGGACACGTTTGGCATCGTCTCGGTGGGCGATATTGCTACGGCCAAGGTCTCCACGGCCCAAGGGCCGGTATGGACGGATTTCAGCGGCCAGGCGGTGATCCCCGGGCTGCAGGCCTACGGCAATAACCATGTGCAAGTACAGACCCAGTCGCTGCCCAAGCGCGTCGACTTGAAGAACGGGACCAAGGTGCTCGCTGCTGGTCGTGGCTCAGTCAATATCCTCAACTTTGATGTGGTGAAAGTCCGTCGTCTGTTGCTTGAAGCCCTGGATGAACAGGGCCTGCCCTTGCCTCAAGGGGCCGCGGTGTTCGGCGAGGACAACAACTTTATGACCAGTGTGGTGGGTGACGGCATGATTTTTCTCAATAACATCGATGGGCCGCAAACGCTGAGGGTTTCATTGCCGGACTCGGCGTCCTGTGTGCTGCAAGTCAACCCTGAGCAAGAGTCTGGCGATGACCAACTTTTCGAAACCGCATCGGAGGTATGCCATGCTCGCTAAGCCGATGAGTGGCCCGCCTGTTGCCCGCCTGTGCCTGTTGTTGGTCGCCCTGATGGGCAGCCCTGCGCGTGCTGACGACTGCCGGATGACCTTGAGCGAGCCTCGGATCGACTACGGGGTGATGCGTCCTTCGCAAGCGTCGTCTGGCAGGGCGACATTGATGCTGGATACGCAACGTACGCTGCACCTGAGCGTGCTCTGCGCGACTCCCACGGGGATGAGCCTGCGCTTCAGCGGTGCACCCGCTGATGCCCAAAGCTATCAGTTTGGCCGGCAAGGGCGTTTCACTTTGAGCCTGAGGCAGGCGCAGGTCGACGGCAGCCCGGTGTCGTGGCAACCCGATGAAACCGCCAGCGGGCGGCTGCTACCCGGTCGCACGTTGTTTGCCAATGCTGCCGGTGTGGCGGTGACGGGCCGCCGGTTGACGGCCCAGGTGGAGATTGAGGTTCAACTGCCGGCTGATGCCCTCGCGGTACGCCGGGAGATGCAACTGGAGGGCCACGGCCAATTCGAGCTGGTCAGTCCGGCTGCTCCGTAGAGCCGATGAAGTTGGCCAGTTCGGCGGTTTTCGGGTGCGCGAACAAGTGTTTGGGGTCGCCGACTTCATGCACCTTGCCCTGGTGCATGAACACCAGCTTGTCGCCGACTTCGCGGGCAAAGCGCATCTCGTGAGTCACCATGATCAGGGTCATGCCGTCCTTGGCCAGTTGGCGCACCACGCTGAGCACTTCATTGACCAGTTCCGGGTCGAGGGCCGAGGTGATTTCATCGCACAGCAGCACCTTGGGCGACATCGCCAGTGCGCGGGCAATCGCCACGCGTTGCTGCTGGCCGCCGGACAAGCGATCGGGGAAGGCGTCGAATTTCTCCCCCAGCCCGACGCGCTCCAGCATTTGCTTGGCCAGCAGCGCAGCCTTGGCCTTGGGTACTTTTTGGACGACT
This sequence comes from Pseudomonas sp. EA_65y_Pfl1_P113, assembly GCF_963970525.1. Taxonomy (NCBI): domain Bacteria; kingdom Pseudomonadati; phylum Pseudomonadota; class Gammaproteobacteria; order Pseudomonadales; family Pseudomonadaceae; genus Pseudomonas; species Pseudomonas sp. EA_65y_Pfl1_P113. Next base: position 41,456 of record NZ_CAXAQM010000018.1, on the reverse strand, counting down.
TGCGGCGCGAGCATCACGTTTTCGCCGACGGTCAGGTGCGGGAACAGGTTGAACTGCTGAAACACCATGCCGACTTTCTGCCGCAGGCTGCGTAGGTCAGCGCGGGCGGCGTCGAGGTATTCGCCGTCGACTTCGATCACGCCGTCGTTGATCGATTCCAGGCCGTTGAGGGTGCGCAATAGTGTGGATTTACCCGAGCCGCTGCGACCGATGATCGCCACCACCTGGCCTTCTTCAACGGTCAGGTCGATGCCCTTGAGTACGTGGTGATCGCCGTAAAACTTATGCAGGGCGGAAATTCTAAGCAGAGGCATGCAGTCTCCTTTCCAGGTAGCGCGCACTGAGGGATAGGGGGTAGCAGAGCAGAAAGTAACCAAGCGCCACCAGGCCGTAGACCATGAAGGGCTCGAACGTGGCATTGGCGAGCATGCCGCCGGTCTTGGTCAGTTCGGTAAAGCCGATGATCGAGGTCACGGCGGTGCCTTTGACCACCTGCACTGAGAAGCCCACGGTGGGCGCCACGGCAATGCGCAGGGCCTGGGGCAGGATTACGTAGCGCAGCTGCTCAAGCGGGTTGAGCGCCAGGCTGGCCGACGCTTCCCACTGCCCGTGGGCGATGGAATCGACGCAGCCGCGCCAGATTTCAGCCAGGTAGGCGCTGGTAAACAAGGTCAGGGCGATTGCCGCCGCGAGCCAGGGCGAGATATCCACACCCAGCAGGGCAACGCCGAAAAACACCAGGAACAGCTGCATCAGCAGCGGCGTGCCCTGGAACAGTTCGATATAGGTACGCGCAACGTTGCGCGGGAGCGCCTTACTGCTGATGCGCATCGTCATCACCAGCAAACCGATCACGCCGCCACCCACAAACGCCACCAGCGACAGCAACAGCGTCCATTGCAGGCCCGTGAGCAGGTTGCGCACGATGTCCCAGAAAGAGAAATCACTCATCGGCTGTTCCTCATCACCCACCTGCGGCCGATCCAGTTGAGCAACTGGCGAATCACCAACGCCATGCACAGGTACACCAAGGTGGTCAGGGCATAGGTTTCAAAAGCGCGGAAATTGCGCGACTGGATAAAGTTGGCGGCGAAGCTCAGCTCTTCAGTGGCGATCTGCGAGCAGACTGCCGAACCGAGCATCACGATGATGATCTGGCTGCTCAGGGCCGGCCACACCTTGCCCAGCGCCGGCAGCAGCACCACGTGGCGGAACGCTTCGAAGCGCGTCATCGCCAGCGCTGCGGCAGCTTCCAGCTGCCCGCGTGGAATCGCCTGGATGCCAGCGCGGATGATTTCCGTGGAGTAGGCGCCCAGGTTGATCACCATCGCCAGCACGGCGGCTTGCCACTCGGTGATCTTCAGTCCCAGGGACGGCAGGCCGAAGAAGATGAAGAACAACTGCACCAGGAATGGTGTGTTGCGGATCAACTCGACGTACACACCGAAGAACCACGCAAACGGCTGGATCTTCCAGGCCCGCACCACCGCGCCGACGGTGCCTAACGCTACGCCGAGAATCGCGCCAATGGCTGTCAGTTCAAGGGTGAACAGCGCGCCGCGCAACAGCAGGTCGGTATTGGCCAGCACCGGCACAAAGTCGAATTGATAGGCCATGAATCAGCTCCGCTTTTAGAGATCGGCAGGCAATGGTTCTTTGAGCCACTGCATCGCGTTCTTTTCCAGGCTGCCATCGGCTTTGGCAGCGACCAGGATCTGATTGACCTTCTCCAGCAGCGCCGGCTCGTTCTTGTTCACGCCCACGTACACTGGCGAGTCCTTGAGCTTCACTTTCAGTGCAGGCACGCGTTTCGGGTTGCGTTCGCTGATCGCCACCATCACCACGTTGCCGCTGGCGATCAGGTCGACCTGGCCGGCCAGGTAGGCGGCGATGGTCGAGTTGTTGTCTTCGAAGCGCTTGATGGTCGCCTCTTTGGGCGCGACGGCAGTCAGCTCGATGTCTTCGATAGCGCCACGGGTCACGCTGATGGTCTTGCCCTTGAGATCGTCCAGGGTACTGATGGCGGCATCAGGCGGGCCGAACACCGCCAGGTAGAACGGTGCGTAGGCCTTGGAGAAGTCGATGACCTTTTCGCGCTCGGCGTTTTTGCCCAGGCTGGAAATCACCAGGTCGACCTTGCCGGTGGTGAGGAACGGGATACGGTTGGTGCTGTTGACCGGGGTCAGTTCCAGCTTGACCTTGAGTTGGTCGGCCAGCAGCTTGGCAGTGTCGATGTCCAGGCCGCGTGGCTTCATGTCGGGGCCGACCGAGCCGAACGGCGGGAAGTCCTGGGGCACGGCGACCTTGAGGGTGCCACGGGCAACGATGTCGTCCAGACCGTTGGCATGGGCAGGTGCCTGGCTCAGCATCAGGCTGGCAAACAGTGCAGTAAGCAGGGCGCTGTAGCGCTTGGTCATGGCAACTCTCCGAGAAGGGCGAAGGAATTTTCTGGATTTGTTCAGTGCACAGCCCATGCCATTACCGCTGGAACTGTCTGCGAGGCCGGGATTTGTTGAGCTTCCGTGGTCTTACTGGTCTGAACAGTGAGCGGACGTTTCGCACCCTTTTCGAGCGCCGGTAAAACCCGGCGAGCCCCTTTGGGGCGTGGCTTGCCGCCCGACCCGAATAGCTTTACAACTAGCCGCTCAGTTGACTGGAACCTTGAGTTTTTTATGAATTCCATCGCCCAAGCCGTACCGGAAGCGGCCCTGCAGGCCATCCGCAAACTGATCAAGGAGCAAGGCTTCGGGCCGGGCGATGCTTTGCCGTCCCAGCGCGATCTTGCGCTGCAGTTGGGCGTAAGCCGGGCGTCGTTGCGCGAGGCGTTGTCGTCCCTGAGCGCCTTGGGCGTGGTGAGTGTGCAGCCGGGCAAGGGCGTGTTCGTACAGGCTGCCGACGAGTCGCCGGGGTTTGCCTGGCCGTTTGCGGCGCAGGCTACGCCGCTGGATATCTTCCAGTTGCGCTACGCCCTTGAAGGCTTTGCGGCGGGGTTGGCGGCGGTGACGCTGACCATCGATGAGCTGGATAGCCTGGAAGACAACGTCGAGGCCATGCGCAAGGTGCTCAAGGCCGGCGACTTCGAAGCGGCTGCCCGACTGGACTTCGAATTCCATCAGCGCATCCTGCTGGCCAGTGGTAATCAAGCGATGGTGAGTATTCTCAGCGCCAGTGCCGAAGTGTTCCTCGAGAGCCAGAAACTACCGTTCATCCGGCCGGAGCGGGCCATGGAAACCTGGCAGGAGCACCGCCGGATAGTGCGCGCCCTGGCCCGTCGCGGCAGTGCAGCGGCGCAGAAAACCATGCAGGAACACGTGCGCAATGCGGCGTTGCGCACGGGCATCGCTTTCGTGACTCCCGTAACACCCTGAGTGGGGCGATACCCACACTCATGCGGCACCATAGCAAGACTCAATCAGAGGCGGCTTCCTGAACGGGGGAAGGGCGGCTATGATGGGCCACGTTTTTTTTGCTTACAATCCGGAGACATCCATGAGCAACGATCTTATCAAGCACGTCACCGACGCGACCTTTGAGGCCGAAGTACTCAAGGCTCAAGGCCCGGTGCTGGTTGACTACTGGGCTGAGTGGTGCGGCCCTTGCAAAATGATCGCTCCAGTCCTGGACGACATTGCAACCACTTACGAAGGCAAGCTGACCATTGCCAAGCTGAACATTGACGACAACCAGGAAACCCCGGCCAAGCACGGCGTGCGTGGTATTCCGACCCTGATGCTGTTCAAGAACGGCAACGTCGAAGCCACTAAAGTAGGCGCGCTGTCGAAGTCTCAGCTGCAAGCTTTCCTCGACGCGAACATCTAAGCGTCTTCAAAAAAGCCCCGCAAATCGCGGGGCTTTTTCGTGAAACAGGGCTAGACGCTCCGAAATTCAGATGGTACATTCGGCCCCGCACTGGTTTCTCCACTGCCCCCTGCAAGCCGTCGCCGACGCATTCCTTTTCGATTAGTACGCGATCCTGTCGCCTTCTCTGCGGCGCGGCCTCATTAAGCCAAAAGCTTAATTTCCCCCCTCCATAAATGATTACGTCATTCCTATATGAATCTGACTGAACTCAAGCAAAAGCCGATTACCGACCTGCTCCAACTGGCCGAAGAAATGGGCATAGAAAATATGGCCCGTTCGCGCAAGCAGGACGTGATTTTCTCCCTGCTCAAGAAGCACGCGAAAAGCGGCGAGGAAATCTCCGGTGATGGCGTGCTGGAGATTCTCCAGGACGGCTTCGGCTTCCTCCGCTCTGCAGACGCCTCCTATCTTGCCGGCCCAGACGATATCTACGTCTCGCCGAGCCAGATCCGTCGTTTCAACTTGCGCACCGGTGACACCATCGTTGGCAAGATCCGCCCTCCTAAGGAAGGCGAGCGCTATTTCGCCCTGCTCAAGGTCGACACGATCAACTTCGATCGTCCAGAGAACGCGAAAAACAAGATTCTCTTCGAGAACCTGACCCCGCTGTTCCCGACCGTGCGCATGAAGATGGAAGCCGGTAACGGTTCCACCGAAGACTTGACCGGTCGTGTGATCGACCTGTGCGCCCCGATCGGCAAAGGCCAGCGTGGCCTGATCGTCGCGCCGCCGAAAGCCGGTAAGACCATCATGCTGCAGAACATCGCAGCGAACATCGCGCGTAACAATCCTGAAGTTCACCTGATCGTACTGTTGATCGATGAGCGTCCGGAAGAAGTGACCGAAATGCAGCGCACCGTGCGCGGCGAAGTGGTTGCCTCCACGTTCGATGAGCCGCCAACCCGCCACGTGCAGGTTGCCGAAATGGTGATCGAGAAGGCCAAGCGCCTGGTCGAACACAAGAAGGACGTGGTGATCCTGCTCGACTCCATCACCCGTCTGGCCCGTGCCTACAACACCGTGATCCCGAGCTCCGGCAAGGTATTGACCGGTGGTGTCGATGCCCACGCCCTGGAGAAACCGAAGCGTTTCTTCGGCGCTGCGCGCAATATCGAAGAAGGCGGCTCGCTGACCATTATCGCCACCGCGCTGGTTGAAACCGGTTCGAAGATGGACGAAGTGATCTACGAAGAGTTCAAGGGTACCGGCAACATGGAACTGCCCCTGGACCGTCGTATCGCGGAAAAACGCGTGTTCCCGGCGATCAACATCAACCGTTCCGGCACCCGCCGCGAAGAGTTGCTGACTGCCGACGACGAACTGCAGCGCATGTGGATCCTGCGCAAGCTGCTGCACCCGATGGACGAAGTCGCCGCCATCGAGTTCCTGATCGACAAGCTGAAAGCCACCAAGACCAACGACGAGTTCTTTTTGTCGATGAAGCGTAAGTAATACGACGTTTCAGGTCCGAAAGAATGGCGCCCTCAGGGGCGCCATTTCTTTTCGTCGGTTTTTTAAGCATTCTCTGTACCCAAATGCACCGCGATAAGCTGCCAGTCGCCGTCATAGCAGGTAGGATGTAGGCCTATTTTACGGGTGGCATGGTTAATGAAATTCAAGGATCTTCGGGATTTCGTGCAGCAACTTGAGCAGCGCGGAGAGTTGAAACGTATCCAAATGCCGATTTCCCCGGTGCTGGAAATGACTGAGATTTGCGACCGTACCCTTCGCAACAAGGGCCCGGCACTGCTGTTCGAGAACCCGACCGGCTTTGATATCCCGGTGCTCGGCAACCTGTTCGGCACCCCCGAGCGCGTGGCTTTTGGCATGGGTGCCGAGGCGGTCAGCGAACTGCGCGAGATCGGCAAGCTGCTGGCCTTCCTCAAGGAGCCCGAGCCGCCCAAGGGGCTGAAGGATGCCTGGTCGAAGCTGCCAATCTTCCGCAAGATCATTGCCATGGCCCCCAAAGTGGTCAAGGACGCGGTGTGCCAGGAAGTGGTCATCGAAGGCGATGACGTCGACCTCGGCATGCTGCCCGTGCAGACCTGTTGGCCAGGCGACGTCGGCCCGCTGATCACCTGGGGCCTGACCGTCACCAAAGGCCCGAACAAGGACCGCCAAAACCTCGGTATCTACCGCCAGCAAGTGATCGGCCGCAACAAGGTGATCATGCGTTGGTTGAGCCACCGTGGCGGCGCCCTGGACTTCCGTGAGTGGTGTGAAAAGCACCCTGGCAAGCCGTTCCCGGTTTCCGTGGCCCTGGGTGCCGACCCGGCTACCATCCTCGGCGCCGTGACCCCGGTGCCGGACAGCCTGTCCGAATACGCGTTTGCCGGCCTGCTGCGCGGCAACCGCACCGAACTGGTGAAGTGCCGTGGCAATGACCTGCAAGTGCCGGCCACGGCCGAAATCATCCTCGAGGGCGTGATTCATCCGGGCGAGATGGCCGATGAAGGGCCGTACGGTGACCACACCGGCTATTACAACGAAGTCGACAGCTTCCCGGTGTTCACCGTCGAGCGCATCACCCATCGGATCAAGCCGATCTACCACAGCACCTACACCGGCCGGCCGCCGGATGAGCCGGCTATTTTGGGTGTGGCGCTGAACGAAGTGTTCGTGCCGATCCTCCAAAAGCAATTCCCGGAGATCACCGACTTCTACCTGCCGCCGGAAGGCTGCTCGTACCGCATGGCCATCGTGACCATGAAGAAGTCGTACCCAGGCCATGCCAAGCGGGTAATGCTCGGTGTGTGGTCGTTTTTGCGACAGTTCATGTACACCAAGTTCGTTATTGTCACCGACGACGACATCAATGCCCGAGATTGGAACGACGTGATCTGGGCCATCACCACGCGCATGGACCCCAAGCGCGATACGGTGATGATCGACAACACGCCGATTGACTACCTCGACTTCGCCTCGCCAGTGTCGGGCTTGGGTTCGAAGATGGGCCTGGACGCCACCCACAAATGGCCGGGTGAAACCACCCGCGAATGGGGTCGGGTGATCGTCAAGGATGAAGCCGTCACTGCCCGTGTCGATGCGATCTGGAAAGAATTGGGAATAGATTGATGCGTGTAACCCTGCAACCTTCCGGCGCCGTGCTGGAGCTGGTCCCTGGCGAGCGAATCCTCGAAGGCGCGCGCCGCTTGGGCTACGAATGCCCCGAGGCCTGTCGCAACGGCGTATGCCATGTGTGCGCCGCGCTGCTCGTGGAGGGCCGAGTGCGGCAAGCCGGTGAAGTGCGCGACCATGGTGAGTTCTACACGTGTATCGCTGAGCCGCTGGAAGATTGCATTGTGTTATGGGATGGCGTGCTGGCGCCGGGAGAGTTGCCATTGCGCAAGTTGTCATGCCAATTGAGTGAATGCGTAGAAGTCGGTGGCGATGTATGGCGCGTGCGCCTGCGCGCGCCGGCCGGCAAGGCGGTGCGTTACCACGCCGGGCAATACTTGATGATCGAGCGCGACAATGGCGAGAAATCGGCATTCTCCCTGGCGTCGGCACCCCATGCTGGACGCGAGCTGGAGTTGCATGTGCTGGTCCGCGAGGACAGTGCGCGCACCCTATTGGAGCAACTGCAGCGTAACCAGATGGCCCGGATCGAAATGCCCTTTGGTGACACCCACTTGGCCGAGCTGCCGGACGGGCCGCTGGTGTTGATCGCTGCCGGTACCGGCATGGCGCAGATGCACAGCCTGATCGAGCATTGCCGCGCCTCCGGCTTCAAGCACCCGGTGCACCTGTACTGGGGCGTACGTCGCCCGGAAGATTTCTACGACATTGAGCACTGGGACCAGTGGCGGCAACTGCCCAACCTGTTCCTGCACAAAGTTGTCAGCGACTTGTGTGGTTGGGAAGGGCGCTGTGGGTTGTTGCATGAAGCGGTGTGTGAAGACATCACCGACCTCAAGTCGGTGCACGTCTACGCCAGCGGTTCACCGGCGATGATCTACGGTACCCTGGATGCGCTGGTAGATGCCGGCATGGATGCGCACCAGATGCGTGCCGATGTGTTCGCCTACGCCCCCCGGGCCTGACGCGATCACATACATCATGGGTGTACGCCGATCAAACTGTGGGAGCGGACTGCGTCGTGTCTGTGTCAGAAGCGCACGCCTGTGGTCACCATCGCCGCATTGAACCCCAGCAATACCATCTCTGCCGCCACCGGCCCGTAATGCGCGCCCACCGACGGAATGATCACCGGTGCCACGCCGTAACGATTCAGTGGGATCTTGTCGCGGTACTTGCCGCGATAACCCTGGATCGCTCCGCCGGTCAGCTTCAAATACACCGGATAGTTCGCCATGTCGTAGCGCTTGCCCGCGTACGCGTAATACGAGCGCTGCCTGAACGAATTGCGAAACGTTGCCCCGCCATACACGAAACCTGACGCTTCGTTGCGCTCCAGGCCGATCAGGTCCTGGTTGTTGTTGTGCTCCGGATCGGGCGCGAAATGCCGAGTGTAGACGCTGGTCTGCGCGTACCAGAAGCCTTTGTCGTCCTCGCTCGCGAGTGTTTCGCCAGCCAGTGCGGTGGTGGCCTGGGCCAGGAACAACAGGCCAGGCATTCGGAATCTCTTCATGGGGGCGACCTCAAGAGTCGATTTGGTGGGCGTCTAAGTGGGTCGTGATGTGTGCGCTATTTTGATGGGTTGGCGGGTTCCCAGGCTGAACCGGGGCTGAAAGCGACGGTATTGGCACGCGTAATGCTGACAAATGGCTGTGGCGCTTATATCCGTACTTATTCGCTTAGGGTATTTAGTGTCTCAGGCAAATGTCCTTAAGCTATATCTGAGACGGGCGGCTTATTGCTGCGGGTTTTATTACGGTAAAGTTGCTTACAACTGGTAATACATAGGAGGCGTACCGCTTTTCGCCATGACCGCCATTGAAACTGATCTTTTGCAGTTGGCTTACCCTCCGCGTCTCGATCTTGGGCCGCAACTCACTCACGAACAATTGATGAGCTCGATGCAGGCCACCATGGCCCGGCATAAGGGTGGGCCGGTCTGGCTATTTGCGTATGGTTCGCTGATCTGGCGCCCTGAATGCTCGTCGACCGAGCGCATGCGGGCACGGGTCCATGGTTATCATCGGGGTCTTTACTTGTGGTCCCACGAGCACCGGGGTACGCCGGAATTACCAGGTTTGGTCTTTGGTCTGGATCGCGGCGGCTCTTGCAGCGGGTTTGCTTACCGCTTGCCGGAAGATCAACTGGAGGCCTCGCTCTACGCCTTGTGGCAGCGCGAGATGCCTTACCCCTCTTACCGGCCGCACTGGCTCAGCTGCCGTCTGGAAGATGGCAGTACGGTGCAGGCATTGGGATTTGTCTTGGAGCGGCACCTGCCCAGCTACGCCGGCAACTTGCCGGATATCGTGCTGAACCACGTGTTGCAAAGCGCTTGCGGGCGTTACGGCACTACGCGTGATTATGTCGAGCAGACCGTCAACGCCCTGCGTAGCCACGCCATGCCAGATAAAAACCTGGAGGCGCGGCTCAAGCGTTGTGCGAAGGATTGCTCAGGCGGTTAACGCGCCGAGCTGACGCTGTTGGTGTGCCACAACGTTGGGATCAGGAAGGCGATTGCCAACACGCACGCGCCGATCAGCAGCACGAAACCGCCGTCCCAGCCGAAGTGGTCCACGGTGTAGCCCATGGCCGCACTCGCTGCCACCGAGCCCCCCAGGTAACCGAACAAACCGGTGAAGCCCGCCGCTGTGCCGGCGGCTTTCTTCGGCGCCAGCTCCAGCGCCTGCAGGCCGATCAGCATTACCGGGCCGTAGATCAGGAAACCGATGGACACCAGCGCGAGCATGTCGACCATCGGGTTACCCGGCGGGTTGAGCCAGTACACCAGGGTCGCCACGGTCACCAGGGCCATGAACACGATGCCGGTGAGGCCACGGTTGCCACGGAAGATCTTGTCCGACATCCAGCCGCACAGCAGCGTGCCCGGGATACCTGCCCACTCATAGAAGAAGTACGCCCAGGACGATTTGTCGACCGTGAAGTGCTTGGCTTCTTTCAAGTAGGTCGGCGCCCAGTCCAGTACGCCGTAGCGCAGCAGGTAGACGAACACGTTGGCGAAGGCGATGTACCAGAGCATTTTGTTGCGCAGCACGTACTTGACGAAGATTTCCTTGGCGCTGAATTCGTCTTCGTGGCTGGCGTCATAGCCTTCCGGGTAGTCGTTCTTGTACTTCTCGATCGACGGCAGGCCGACTGATTGCGGGGTGTCGCGCATGGTGATGAAGGCAAACGCCGCCACTGCCAATGCCACGGTCGCCGGTACATAAAACGCTGCGTGCCAGTCGTTGAACCAGCCCATGCCCAGCAGGAACAGCGGGCCGATCAGGCCGCCGCCGACGTTGTGCGCCACGTTCCATACCGACACCACGCCGCCGCGTTCTTTCTGCGACCACCAATGCACCATGGTCCGTCCACTGGGCGGCCAGCCCATGCCTTGAGCCCAGCCGTTGATGAACAGCAAAATGAACATCATGGTCACGCTGGACGTCGCCCAAGGTGCGAAACCGAAAATGAACATGACCCCAGCTGAAACCAGCAGGCCGAAGGGCAGGAAATAGCGCGGGTTGGAGCGGTCGGACACCAGGCCCATGAGGAACTTGGACAGGCCGTAGGCAATCGCGATAGCCGACATCGCCAGGCCCAGTTCACCACGGGTGTAACCCTCGTCGATCAAGTAGGGCATGGCCAGCGAGAAGTTTTTACGCAGCAGGTAGTACCCGGCGTAACCGAAGAAAATACCCGCGAAGATCTGCCAGCGCAGGCGTCGGTAGGTACTGTCTATTTTTTCTTCAGGCAGGGGCGCCTGATGTGCGGCAGGACGAAAGAAAGCAAACATTCAAGAGCTCCAAATTTCTTGTTTTGACTGCGGATGCGAATGTTACAGTTTCGTTACCGAAAATAGCATCGCCTCTTATCTGCAAACACAGGAAATCAGAGCAATTGCATGTTCTCTTATGAACATGTCGCGAATAGATAAGTGCTGGTCGGGATTGAGTTCGTGAGGCGTTGGAGATCCCAATGTGGGAGCGGGCTTGCTCCCACATTGACCGAATTTCACATCGTTTAGCGAGTTTGGACGACGACCTTGCCCACCGCCTTGCGCTGCCCCAAATCATTGATCGCCTGGGCGGCCTGTTCCAGCGGGTACACCTGCGACACCAGCGGCTTCAACTTATCCTCGGAATACCATGTGAACAACTGCTGGAAATTCGCCGCATTATCCTGCGGCTGACGCTGCGCAAATGAACCCCAGAACACCCCGACCACTGCGGCGCCCTTGAGCAGCGCCAGGTTCACCGGCAGTTCCGGAATACGCCCACTGGCAAACCCCACCACCAGCAGGCGGCCGTTCCAGGCGATGGCGCGGATGGCCTGGTCAAACAGATCGCCACCCACCGGGTCGTAGATCACATCGGCACCGTTGCCGTCGGTGAGGCGCTTGATCTCGTCTTTCAGGCTGGCTTCGCTGTAGTTGATCAGCTCATCAGCGCCAGCCGCCTTGGCCACTGCGAGTTTGTCGGCACTGCTGGCGGCGGCGATAACGCGTGCGCCCATGGCTTTGCCGATCTCCACGGCGGCCAGACCCACGCCACCGGAGGCGCCGAGGACCAACAGCGTTTCGCCAGGTTGCAGGTTGGCCCGCTGTTTCAGCGCGTGCATCGAGGTGCCGTAGGTCATGCTGAAAGCCGCGGCGGTGTTGAAGTCCATGCTCGGCGGGATCGGCAGTACGTTATAGCCCGGCACCGCGACCTGTTCGGCAAAGCTGCCCCAGCCGGTCAGCGCCATGACCCGATCACCGACTTTCAGGTGGCCGACCTTTTCGCCCACTTCACTGACCACGCCCGACGCTTCGCCACCCGGCGAAAACGGGAAGGGCGGCTTGAACTGGTACTTGCCCTCAATGATCAAGGTATCCGGGAAGTTGACCCCGGCGGCATGCACGTCCAGCAGGATTTCGTTCTTCTTGATCGCCGGGCTGGCGATTTCTTCCAGCACCAGGGTTTCGGCGGGGCCGAAGGCTTTGCACAGCACAGCTTTCATCGGACTATTCCTTTTGGCATCGTGGCCGATAAGTGTAGGAGGGTACGCCCGTGGGTCAACGAGCATGCCCGGGCCTGATAAGTCGCCATAAGCTTGTGCTCAGCCTTGCTAGCGTTATGCTACTTGGCAACCGAATGTGAGGAATGAACTGTGAAAGCGTGGATCCTGTTGATGCTGGCCCTGACCTTGCCGATGGCAGCCCAGGCCGAAGAGGCCAAAGAAGGCGAGGCGCCGAAGGTCAGCTATATCAGCCTGAGCCCGCCGTTCGTGGGCAACTACGGCCTGGATGGCACGGCGAAACTCAAGGTGTTCAAGGCCGACATCGCCCTGCGCGTGACCGGCACCGAAGCTGCCGCTGCGGTCAAAGCCAATGACGCGTTGATCCGTAACCAACTGGTGGCACTGTTCACTCAGCAGACCAACGAGAGCATGAGCACCGTTGAAGGCAAGGAAAAACTGCGCCAGGAAGCTCTGAAGCAAACCCAGCAAGTGATGAACGACGAGACCGGCAAGCCGGTAGTGGAAGACTTGTTGTTCAACAACCTGATCATCCAGTAACACCCTCCCCCGTAGCCGCTGTCGAGCCCTGGCGAGGCAGCGGCTACGTAGGCTTCGTCACGAGGCCAGGCTCTTCCTGAACCGCGCCAGCGCCACCGCAAAAAACACCAACCCAATCCCGGCCAACGCCAGCAAGTCCGGCCACACCAAGCCCACCCCCGCATCCCGGAACAGAATCGCCGCACTCAAACTCACAAAATGTGTCGACGGCGACCCTTGCATCACCCACTGCAACCACTCGGGCATGCTGTCCAACGGCGTGCTGCCGCCTGAGAGCAACAGCATGGGGATAATCACAAGCCGAACTGCGGCGTCGAACGCGCAAGCGTCGCCAGGAAAATCCCTAGGGCCGTACTGGCAAACAGGTACAGCGCCGTCACAAACAGAAACAGCCCGAGCGACCCGGCCAGCGGCACGCCGAGCAGCCCTTTGACCACCACTTCCAGCGACAGCCAAGTGCACAACACCACCACCAGCATGTTGCTCCAGATTTTTGCCAGCATGATCTCCAGCGCGGTCAGCGGCAGCACCAATAGATGGTCGAGGGTGCCGTGCTCACGCTCGCGCAGCAGCGCGGTACCGGTCAGGATAATCGCGAGGATGGTGATGTTGTTGACGATCTGGATCACCGCCAGGAACCAGCCACCTTCCAGGTTGGTATTGAACAATGCGCGGGTGGTCAGCAGGGCGGGCGCGTGGCGGGCGGCATCGGTCTGGCCGCTGTAATTGAGCAGTTCCCTCTGGAAAATCCGCCCGATATAGCCCGCGCCCATGAATGCCTGGCTCATCGCCGTGGCATCGACGTTCACCTGTACGCCGGGCTGGCGACCGGCCAACAGGTCGGCCTGGAAATTCGCCGGCACATTGATCACGAAGGTGTACTCGCCGCTGTCCATGACCTTGTCCAGTTGGTCATAGGGCAATGGCATGGGGGCCTGGAACTCGGGCGGTTGCAGCGCCTCGGCCATCTGACGCGAAAGCGGACTGTGGTCTTCATCGACAAACGCCACGCTGGCGTTGTGCACGCCGATCACCGATCCAGCGGCGGGCATATAGATAGCGACGGTGAAGGCGTAGAACAGGAACAGCAGCAACACGCTGTCGTGGCGCAGGCTGGTCAGTTCCTTGATACCCAGGCGCAGGATGTGCGCAAACTTATGCATCAGGCCTCCTGCTTCTTGAGCATGATCAGGCTCAGCCCGGTAAACCCTATAAAGAACCCGAACAGTGCCAGGCACTGCGGCCACAACTGGCGCAAGCCCAGGGCCTTGGTGAAAGTGCCCACGGCGATATCCAGAAAGTGCCCCGCCGGAAACAGCGTGCCCATCAACGCAGCCGCGCCTTCCAGGGACGAGCGTGGCACGATCAGCCCGGAGAACTGGATGGTCGGCAGGCTGGTGATGATCATGGTGCCGAGGATGGCGGCGATCTGCGTGCGGGTGAACGCCGAAATCAGCAGGCCCATGCTGGTGGTGGCCAGCACATACAGCAGGCCGCCGAACGCCAGTGTGAGGGCGCTGCCTTTGAACGGCACGCCGAACAGCCAGCGGTTCATCGCCACCAATATCGCCAGGTTGACCAGGCTCACCGCCAGGTAGGGCGCCTGTTTGCCGAGCAGGAATTCCAGGCGGGTCAGCGGCGTGGCGTAGAAGTTGGTGATCGAGCCCAGCTCCTTCTCGCGCACGATGCCGAGTGCCGTCAGCATCGCCGGGATAAACGCCAGGATCAGCGCCATCACCCCGGGGCCGATGGCATTCACACTGACCACGTCCTGGTTATAGCGGAAGCGGGTTTCCAGCTTGACGGCGGCTGAGTTGTTACGAGGCAGGCTGCTCAGCTCGGCCAGTTGCCGGAGGTTCTCCTGGTGCACGGCTTCAACGTAGTTGCGGCTGGTTTCCGCGCGAAACGGCATGCCGCCATCAAGCCAGGCAGCCACGGTGGGCTGGCGACCGGCGTAGAGATCACGGCCAAAACCGGGCGGTATCTCCAGCGCCAGTTTTATTTCCGAGCGTTGCAGGCGTCGGTGCAATTCATTCGAGTCGCTGATCAGCGGTTGCTCGGCGAAGTAGCGCGAGCTGCGAAAAGCCTCCAGGTAGGCGCGGCTTTGTGGCGTCTGGTCCTGGTCGTAGACCGCGAAGGCGAGGTTTTCCACATCCAGGGAGATGCCGTAGCCGAAGATCACCATCATGAACATTGCCCCCAGCAGCGCGAAGGCCATGCGCACTTTGTCGCGCAACAGTTCCTTGCCTTCGCGGCTGGCTACGGCAAGCAGGCGAGACAGACTGAAGCCGCGCTTGCTCACGGGTGGCGCACTGGTTTCGCTGACGGTTGCGGCGGGCGCAGTGGGTTCCGGCTCGCCTTGGGCTTGTTCCAGGCAGGTGACGAACGCCGCTTCCAGCGTCTCGCCGTGGAATTGTTGTTGCAGCGCATCCGGCGTATCGCAGGCCAGTACCTTACCCGCGTGCATCAAGGAGATGCGGTCGCAACGCTGGGCTTCGTTCATAAAGTGGGTGGACAGGAAGATGGTCACGCCTTGTTCGCGGGACAGCTCGATCAGCAACCGCCAGAAGTCGTCGCGCGCGGCCGGGTCGACACCCGAAGTGGGCTCATCAAGGATCAGCACTTCAGGCCGATGCAGCACGGCCACGGCCAATGACAACCGCTGGCGCAAGCCGAGGGGTAGTTCGCCGGATGGTTGCTCGGCCACATCGCCGAGGTCGAAGCGCTGGATCAACTCATCAATACGCGGGCCACTGTCCGCCTTTGGCAAGTCGAACAATTGCGCATGCAGCATCAGGTTCTGGCGCACGCTGAGTTCGCCGTACAGCGAGAAGCTTTGTGACATGAACCCCACGCGTTTGCGAGTGGCCAGGTCCTTGGCGTTGACAGGATTGCCCAGCAGTGTCGCGCTGCCCTCAGTGGCGGGCATCAGCCCGGTGAGGACTTTCATGGTGGTGGTCTTGCCGCAGCCGTTGGAGCCGAGAAAGCCGAATATTTCGCCTCGGCCGATGGCGAAGCTGACGGTGTTCACCGCCGTGAAATCACCAAAACGCAGTGTCAGATCGTGGGCTTCGATGGCGATATCGGTGTTGTCGCTTTCCCTCGGCGGAATCACCAGCGGCTTATTGTCGTGGGCGCTGTCGCCCTGGAAGTGGGTGAAAGCCTCGTCCAATTTGCCGCTGGATGTTGCGGCGGCCAGTTCACTGCTCAAGCCGACCGCGATCAGTTTGCCGCGATCAAGCATCAAGCAATGTTCGAACTGCTCGGCTTCTTCCATGTAGGCCGTGGCTACCAGCAGCGTCAGTTGTGGGCGCTCGCTGCGTACGCTTTCGACCAGTTCCCAGAAGCGCCGGCGTGACAGTGGGTCGACGCCAGTAGTGGGCTCGTCAAGGATCAACAGGTCCGGGTCGTGGATCAGCGCGCAGCACAGGCCGAGTTTCTGCTTCATGCCGCCAGACAGCTTGCCGGCCGGACGCTCGGCGAAGCGCGCAAGGTCGGTGGCCAGCAGCAGGTTGTGCATGCGCTGGTCGCAGTCGGCTCTGGACAGGCCAAACAGCGTGGCAAAGAAACGGATGTTTTCACTGATGGACAATTCGGGATACAAATTGCCGCCCAAACCCTGGGGCATAAACGCGATGCGTGGGTACAGGCTGTTGCGGTGGCGGCGGTCTTCGATGGCGCCACCGAGCACTTCCAGCTGACCCTCCTGGAGTTTCTTAACCCCGGCGATCAAGCCCAGCAGGCTTGACTTGCCCGCGCCGTCCGGGCCAATCAACCCGCAGCGCGTACCGGCCGGCAGGCTGAAGGCGATGTCGACCAGTGCCTGCTGCTTGCCGTAGCGGTGGTTGATCCCGCTGGCCTGCAGCGCCAGCGCGGTCATTGCAGGTTGGCCGGCCAGTCGATGTCAGCTGTGCGTACATAACCCGCGCCGGGCATGCCCGGTTTGGCTTGGGGCACAGCGCTGGGTTGAGTCAGGCGCAGTTTGACGCGGAAGACCAGTTTCTGGCGTTCGTCGCGGGTTTCCACTTCCTTGGGTGTGAACTGGGATTTGGCGGCGACAAAACTGATCGTGGCCGGCAGCGGTTGGTCGGGCAGGGCATCGAGCAGGATGCGTGCGTCACTGCCGACGGTGAGGCGCCCGGCGACGGAGGCAGGCAGGTAGAGATTCATGTATTGATCATTGGGATCAATCAGCAGCAACACACGCCCGCCCGCACCCAGCACTTCGCCGGGTTCTGCCAGGCGCAGTTGGATGATCCCGTCGATAGGTGCGCGCAGGCTGCTGTCGTCGATTTCGCTGGTGAGCTGTGCGACTTGGGCTTGGGCGGCGACGATGGCGGCTTTCACCGAGGCGACTTGGGCTTGTGCGGCAACGACTGCTGCATTGCCGGTGTTCTGCCGCGCTTGCTGCTGGTCGATCAACTGGCTACTGGCGAAGCCGCGTTTGTACAGCTGTTGGGTACGCCTGAGTTCCTGGTTTGCCAGCAGTTGTTCGCTCTGGCGCAGTTGCACATTGGCTTCGGCAGCGGCGAAGTTTTCCTTGGCGCGCAGCACTTCAGCCTCGGCCTGGGCGCGTTGGGCTTCGAGGGTGCGGGTGTCCATGCGTGCGAGCAGTTGGCCCTTGAGTACCTTGTCGCCTTCGTCCACCCGCACGTCGGCCAGACGCCCGGGGATCTTGGTGGCGATCTGCACTTCGGTGGATTCCAGGCGGCCGTTACCCATGCCCAGCCCTTCGGGCAGGCGGTCCTGGGTGGAGCGCCAGTAACCGAAGCCGCCGGCACCCAGCAGCAGCGCGATGAGTGCGACGGCGAAAAGGCGGGAGGTGTGGTGGTTCGTCGACATGGCTGCTTCCAGCGGCTTTAGCGTTCCAGTGTGACCGGTTTGCCCTGAGAGGGCCTTGATGCCGGTCAGTTAAAGCAAATTGATCACGGCGGCCCATTGCTCGGGCGTGACGGCCATCACCGAAAGCCGGCTGCCTTTTTGCACCAAGGGCAATTCGGCGAGGGCGACTTGTTGTTTCAGATAGCCCAGGCCCAGCACGTTGGGAAAGGTCCGGACGTGCGCAACGTTGATCGCGCTCCACGGATTTTTTTCCCGGGTGGCCTTGCCGTCGAAATAGTGGCTTTCTGGTTCTAGCGCTGTGGGGTCCGGATAGGCCGCCTCGACGATTTTGCCGATGCCGGCAATGCCAGGCTCGGGGCAGCTGGAGTGGTAAAAGAAAAACTCGTCACCTACCGCCATCGCGCGCAAAAAGTTGCGCGCCTGGTAGTTGCGCACCCCGTCCCAGCGCGCTTCACCGAGCTTTTCCAAGCCTTTGATAGAGAGTTCATCGGGCTCGGATTTCATCAACCAATAGGCCATCTTTGGGCTCCTGAAAAAGACAGTGGGCAAGTTGTCAGGTAATTTGATGACAAACCGACAGTCGGTTGGCGCCAAGGTTTGCGTGTTGGTTCACGTTACCGCAGAATGCCGGCTTTTAAAGCTTGGCGCAGCTGCAACGGACTCCTTTGGAACGTTGTTGTCATCGTGTACGAGGTGCCTGCAGGGGGGCAATCGATGCAACGTAAACCGGATTTACTATGGATTTTGGTGATTTTGTTTGGTCTGGGCGTCGTGACCACCGGGTATGCACAAAGCTTGTGGTCGAACAACACCGATGCTCCCGTTGAACTGGCTCAGCAGCAGTCGCAACCGTTCAAGCGTTAACACTTCTTCAAGGCGCCGCTGATTCCAGTGGCGTCTGTGCGATGTACCAATTCTTATCTGTTACGGTGCCCGCCAACGGCACGTCCCAGCTCGCTTGCGCCAAACGATCGACCTTCTGACATTCATGGGCCAGGCCCAGCAACGTCGGCTTGCGCCAGCTCTTGCGGCGCGCCAGATAAGCCAGGCTGCGATCGTAAAACCCGCCGCCCATGCCCAGTCGCCCACCCGCATCATCGAACCCTACCAACGGCAGCAGCACCAGGTCCAGCGCCCAGACCTTGCGCTGACGGCTGATATTCACCCGTGGCTCCAGAATGCGAAACCGATTGGGCATCAGCTTTTCCCCAAGCCTTACGCGCTGGAACACCATCTTGGTTCGCGGCCAGGCGCTGAGTACCGGCAGGTACGTGGCCTTGCCTCGGCGCTGGGCTGCGCGCAGCAGCAAGCGCGGATCGATTTCACCGTCCGTCGGTAGATACAAAGAGATATGTTTGGCCCGGCGAAACAGCGGGTGCTGTGCCAGTTGCCGATACAGGCCGTGGGCGGCCTTGCGCTGCTCGCTTGGCGTGAGGGCGCGGCGGGCCTGGCGCAACATGCGTCGAAGGTGCGGACGGGAAAGCGGCGCAGGTTCGGTCATGGTTTCGGCTCATAAAACAATGCCAGTCCGAGGACTGGCATTGAGTTTGGGAATTCAGGCTCCCCGACAGAGCCGCTGTCGACTTAGCCCTTGAACCCGAAAGTTCAAGGTGGAAGATGCAGTAGGCTTTAAGGCTTTCCGTCTAGCGGACATGCACACCAGCCCAACGTGCAACTTCCAGGGTAGTGCGAATCGGCTCAGGGACATCGCCGACTGGCAAACACGCCAGGGAGTGGGGCGAGTATACCTTAAACAGTCGCGGCAATCAGCCCTTGGGTGCGTCTGTGTCGCTGGAAAGCGCCAGATCAACACGCTCCAGCAGGTCACGCACCTGCTCACGGGTAGAGCCGCTGGCCTGCACGTCAGGGCGTTCCTGCTTATGCAGTAAATCGTGAGTAATATTCAGCGCGGCCATCACGGCAATGCGGTCGGCGCCGATCACTTTGCCGCTGCTGCGGATTTCACGCATCTTGCCGTCCAGGTAGCGGGCGGCGCTCACCAGGTTGCTGCGCTCTTCTTGGGGGCAGATGATCGAATAGTCTTTGTCGAGGATCTGCACGGTGACGCTATTGCTTGAACTCATGAGTCTTGCTCCAGGGCCTTCAGGCGCGAAATCATCGATTCGACCTTACGCCGGGCGATTTCGTTTTTTTCAATGAGGTGAGCGCGTTCCTCGCGCCAGGTCTTTTCCTGAGCTAATAGGAGTCCGTTTTGAGTCTTTAGTTGCTCGACCCGGGTAATTAGCAATTCGAGTCTGGCCATCAGCGCTTGCAGGTCGGTGTCTTCCATTGGGTTCCACTGGATTTGTCTGATGAATGGCAACTGCAGGATAAACGATCTGACGCCCTTGATAGTCTTGGTACGCCTGCCGGTGCTAGGATACGACGCTCCATTCTAGACATTGCGCCGTCTGGCGCCTAGCTCACCATGCCTATTCAGAACTCCCCGTACGATGCTTTTTCCAAACTGCTGAGCGCCAGCGGCCACCCCTGCTCGCCTGCCGAACTGCACGGCGTGCTCCTGGGCCGTAGTTGCACCGGCGTTGGCTTTGACGCTGATAACTGGCTGGCCGATGTGGCCGAGCTGCTCGAAACCGAGCCGACCGACAACGTGCGTAACGCGCTGATCGGCTTGCAAGAGATGGTCAAGGGCGAGCTGACCGGTGATGACGTCACCGTGGTCCTGCTGCTGCCGACTGACGACGCGCCGCTCACCGAACGCGCTGCAGCCTTGGGCCAATGGTGCCAAGGTTTCCTCCACGGCTTTGGCGTAAACGCCGGCGGCCTGGAATTGAGCACCGACGCCAAGGAAGTGTTGCAGGACCTGGCAGCCATCTCCCAGGTGCAAGACGCCCTGGAAGAATCCGAGGACGGTGAAGGCGACTATATGGAGGTGATGGAATACCTGCGCGTCGCGCCGCTGCTGCTATTCACAGAGACCAAGAAGTCTGCTGAGCCCGCTGCACCCAAGCCGTCGCTGCATTAAGAAAGGAAGCCCATCTGTCCATGATTCATATCCCCCGAGCGGAATACACGCGGCGCCGCAAGGCGCTCATGGCGCAGATGGAACCCAACAGCATCGCGATCCTGCCGGCCGCCGCCGTGGCGATCCGCAACCGTGATGTCGAACACGTGTACCGCCAGGACAGCGATTTTCAGTACCTGAGCGGTTTCCCCGAGCCGCAAGCGGTGATCGTGCTGATGCCCGGCCGCCAGCACGGCGAGTACGTGCTGTTCTGCCGCGAACGCAATGCCGAACGCGAGCTCTGGGACGGCCTGCGCGCCGGCACCGAAGGCGCAATTCGCGACTTTGGCGCCGACGATGCCTTCCCCTTCACCGATATCGACGACATCCTGCCCGGCCTGATCGAAGGCCGCGACCGGGTGTATTCGGCCATGGGCAGCAACGCCGAATTCGACCGGCACCTGATGGAGTGGATCAACGTGATCCGCTCTAAAGCGCACCTCGGCGCCCAGCCACCGAACGAATTCGTTGCCCTGGATCATCTGCTTCACGACATGCGTCTGTATAAATCGGCGGCAGAAGTGAAGGTGATGCGCGAGGCCGCACGCATCTCCTGCGCCGCCCATGTGCGGGCGATGCAGGCCAGCAGGGCTGGTTTGCACGAGTTCAGCCTGGAAGCCGAGCTGGACTACGAATTCCGCAAGGGCGGCGCGAAAATGCCGGCTTATGGTTCCATCGTCGCCGCTGGCCGCAACAGCTGCATCCTGCATTACCAGCAGAATGACGCGCTGCTCAAGGACGGCGACCTGGTGCTGATCGACGCCGGTTGCGAGATCGACTGCTACGCCAGCGACATCACCCGTACCTGGCCGGTCAACGGCAAGTTTTCGCCCGAACAGAAGGCGGTCTACGAAATTGTGCTGGCCTCCCAGGAAGCTGCCTTTGCCCAGATCGCCCCCAACAAGCATTGGAACCAGGCCCACGAGGCCACAGTGCACGTCATAACCGCCGGGCTGGTGAAGCTTGGGTTGTTGCAGGGTGACGTCGACGAGCTGATCGCCAGCGAAGCCTATAAAGCGTTCTACATGCACCGCGCCGGCCACTGGCTGGGTATGGATGTGCATGATGTGGGCGAGTACAAAGTGGGCGGTGAGTGGCGTGTGCTGGAAGTCGGTATGGCGTTGACCGTTGAGCCGGGGATCTACATCTCACCGGACAATCAGAACGTGGCAAAGAAATGGCGTGGCATTGGCGTACGCATTGAGGACGACGTGGTGGTAACCAAGCAAGGCTGTGAAATCCTGACCGGCGGCGTGCCCAAGACCGTCGCCGATATCGAAGCGCTGATGGCGGCTGCGCGATGAGCCGGGTCAACCTGGCGATCATCGGCGGTGGCCTGGTCGGTGCCAGCCTGGCGTTGGCGTTGCAGGCGGGGGCCAAGGCGCGCGGCTGGAAGATCGTGCTGATCGAACCGTTCGCGCCGGGCGACAGCTACCAGCCGAGCTACGACGCGCGCTCTTCGGCGCTGTCCTTCGGCGCCCGGCAGATCTATCAGCGTTTGGGCCTGTGGCAGGGCATTTCCCGTCGCGCCGAGCCGATCAAGCAGATCCATGTGTCCGACCGTGGGCGCTTCTCCACGGCGCGTCTGTCGGCCATGGAGGAGGGCGTGCCCGCCCTTGGTTATGTGGTGGAAAACGCCTGGCTGGGCCAGTGCCTGTGGCAGGGCCTGGATAAAGACGTGGTCAGTTGGCGCTGCCCGGCGGAAGTCACGCGCATGGAGCCGCTGTCCGATGGCTACCGCCTTACCCTCAACGATGAAACCGTGCTGGAATGCGACCTCGCGGTGCTGGCCGACGGCGGCCGTTCCGGCTTGCGCGAGCAACTGGGCATCGGCGTTAAAACCCGCCCGTATAACCAGAGCGCGCTGATCGCCAACATCACGCCTAGCGAAGCCCACAACGGCGAAGCATTCGAGCGCTTCACCGATGAAGGCCCCATGGCCTTGCTGCCGCTGCCCGACAACCGTTGCGCGCTGGTGTGGACGCGCATCGGTTTGGATGCCCAGCGCCTGGCCAACCTTGATGAACGTAGCTTCTTGAGTGAATTGCAGGACGTGTTCGGCTACCGCCTGGGCACCCTGAAGCAAGTCGGCGCACGTCATCTGTACCCGCTGACGTTGGTTGAGGCCGAGGAGCAAGTGCGTTCGCACTTGGCAATCCTTGGCAATGCCGCCCACAGCCTGCACCCGATTGCCGGGCAGGGCTTCAACTTGTCCCTGCGCGATGCGAATGCCTTGGCTGAGGCCTTGCTGGCCGGCCCGCAAGTACCGGGCGACCTGGCAACCTTGCAGTGCTATCGCGAGCGTCAGCGCCTCGACCAGAAACTTACCGTGGGCTTCTCCGACCAGGTCACGCGCCTGTTTGGCAGCGCCCAACCGCTGGTCGCGCTGGGCCGCAACATGGGCCTGCTGGGCCTTGACCTGTTACCGCCGGCCAAGCGCTGGTTCGCCCGTCAGGCCATGGGCCTGGGCACGCGTCCCGATGCGTAAGTGGTTGATCGAGCGCCTGGGCAAGGCGCGGTTGTTGCGTTGGATCATGACCCTGTATCCGCCTTACTTGGGGGCGGGGGTCCGCGTCCGGTATATGAGCGCCGATTTCCGTCAGGTCAAAGTGCGTATGGGCCTGGGCTGGTACAACCGCAACTATGTCGGCACGCAATTCGGTGGCAGCCTGTATTCGATGGTGGATCCGTTCTACATGCTGATGCTGATGGAGAACCTGGGCCGCGACTACATAGTGTGGGACAAGGCCGCGAGCATCGATTTCATCTCGCCGGGCAAAGGCCCGGTGTACGCCGAGTTTTGCGTCGACGACGCCTTGCTCGCTGAGGTGCGTCGACACACCGAAGGTGGCGAGAAGTACTTGCCCCACCTCAAGGTCGAGATACATGACGGCTCCGGCACCCTGGTGGCGCGGGTCGACAAAACCCTTTACGTGCGGCGTAAGCCGCCAGCGAGACAGGCTTAAAGCATGGACATGCGCGCAGATGTGCTGATTGTCGGGGCCGGAATGGTCGGAAGCGCCCTGGCGCTGGCGTTGCAAGGCAGTGGCCTGCAGGTGCTGCTGCTCGACGGCAGCCCGCTGAGCGTCAAGCCTTTCGACCGCGAGGCCGCATTCGAACCCCGCGTGAGCGCCTTGTCGGCCGCCAGCCAGCGCATCCTCGAGCGCCTGGGGGTGTGGGACGGCATCGTGTCGCGCCGTGTCAGCCCTTATGGCGAGATGCAGGTGTGGGACGGCAGCGGCACCGGGCAGATCCACTTCTCGGCGGCCAGCGTGCATGCCGAGTTGCTGGGGCATATTGTCGAGAACCGCGTGGTTCAGGATGCCTTGCTCGACCGTCTGCACGACTGCGACCTGGGCCTGTTGGCCAACGCGCGTCTGGAGCAGATGCGCCGCTCCGGCGATGACTGGTTGCTGACCCTGGCCGATGGGCGCAAGTTGCGTGCGCCGTTGGTGGTTGCCGCCGATGGCGCCAACTCCGCCGTGCGCCGCCTGACCGGCACGGCGACCCGTGAATGGGATTACCTGCATAACGCCATCGTCACCAGCGTGCGTAGCAACGAGCCGCACCAGCGCACGGCGTGGCAACGCTTTACCGATACCGGCCCGCTGGCGTTCCTGCCGCTTGTGCGGGATGGGCAGGAGGATTGGTGCTCGATTGTCTGGTCGACCACGCCCGCTGAGTCTGAACGCCTGATGGCGCTGGATGATCAAAGCTTCTGCCGTGAACTGGAGCGGGCTTTTGAAGGCCGGTTGGGTGCGGTGCTGAGCGCCGACCCGCGCGTTTGTGTGCCGTTGCGCCAACGTCATGCCAAACGCTATGTGGCCGAAGGGTTGGCGTTGATCGGCGACGCGGCCCACGTCATCCATCCATTGGCGGGGCAGGGCGTGAACCTGGGCTTTCTTGACGCAGCGACACTGGCCGAAGTGCTGCTGTCGGCGACCGAGCGCGGTGAGCGCCTGGCGGATGTGAAGGTGCTGAGCCGCTACGAACGCCGACGCATGCCGCATAACCTAGCGTTGATGGCGGCGATGGAAGGCTTCGAGCGGCTGTTCCAGGCTGACCAACTACCGCTGCGCTGGTTGCGTAATGCCGGATTGAAGCTGGTCGACCAGATGCCCGAAGCCAAGGCCGTGTTTGTACGCCAGGCGCTGGGCCTGACCGGCGATCTTCCTGACCTGGCAAAACCCTGACATCGAAGCCCGGTCCCCTGTGGGATCGGACTTGCCCGCGAAGAGGCCATCAGCTCCACCGCAAAAAGTTGGCTATGCAACATCTGGTAACGCCTGCGGCAAGCACCACCAAATGTGAGTCCTTATCATTTGCCCTCTTTTCGCAAATGAGAGACCGCCCCCATGCTGGCACCCAAGCGCCTCCTGACTGCCCTGGCACTCACCCTGATCGGCAGCACCACCGTGCAGGCCGCCGACGAAGTGGTGGTCTACTCCTCGCGCATCGACGAACTGATCAAGCCAGTGTTCGACGCCTACACCCAGAAGACCGGCGTGCAGGTGAAGTTCATCACCGACAAGGAAGCCCCGCTGATGCAGCGCATCAAGGCCGAGGGCGAGAATGCCACCGCCGACCTGCTGCTCACCGTGGATGCCGGCAACCTCTGGCAGGCCGAGCAGATGGGCATCCTGCAACCGTTCACCTCAACGGTGATCGATAAGAATATTCCGCTGCAGTATCGCTCGTCGGCCCACGCCTGGACTGGCTTGAGCTTGCGCGCGCGGACTGTCGCCTATTCCACCGACCGGGTAAAACCGGGTGACCTCACCACTTACGAAGCCCTGGCCGACAAACAGTGGGAAGGCCGTCTGTGCCTGCGTACGGCGAAAAAGGTCTACAACCAGTCGCTGACTGCCACCCTTATCGAAACCCATGGCGCGGCCAAGACCGAAGAAATCGTCAAGGGGTGGGTCAACAACCTGTCCACCGACGTATTCTCCGATGACATCGCGGTGCTCGAAGCCATCAACGCCGGGCAGTGCGACGTAGGGATCGTCAACACCTACTACTACGGCCGCCTGCACAAGCAGAAGCCGGACCTGGCGGTAAAGCTGTTCTGGCCGAACCAGGGCGACCGTGGCGTGCATGTGAACCTGTCGGGTATTGGCCTGACCAAGCACGCGCCGCACCCGGAAGCCGCCAAGGCGCTGGTGGAGTGGATGACCACGCCTGAGGCGCAGAAGATCTTTGCCGACGTGAACCAGGAGTTCCCGGCGAACCCGGCGGTAGCGCCGTCGGCCGAAGTGGCATCCTGGGGTAAATTCGTGGCGGACACCTTGCCGGTGGAAGTGGCGGGCAAGCGTCAGGCTGAGGCGATTCGGTTGATGGATAGGGCTGGCTGGAACTAAATTTGTAAAACGCCGTAGATCGAAATGTGGGAGCGGGCTTGCTCGCGAAAGCGTCGTGTCAGTCGATGCATGTGTGACTGATACACTGCATTCGCGAGCAAGCCCGCTCCCGCATTGGTTAGCGGCGCCTTGAAAGTCTTTAATATTCTGAGAGTTTCTCATTGGCCCACCCCGCCCAACGCCGTTGGTACCTGCCAGTCTTCACCGTCGCTGCCCTGGTGCTGCTGCCGCTGAGCGTGATGTTGCTGTCCTGGCAGAGCATCGATGCGCAGATCTGGTCCCACCTCTGGGAAACCCAGATGCCGCGCCTGCTGGGCAACACCCTCACCCTGGTGTTGGGCGTCGGTGTCGGTGTGACCTTGTTGGGCGTCAGTCTGGCCTGGTTGACCAGCCTCTGCGAATTCCCCGGACGGCGCTGGCTCGATTGGGCGCTGATGTTGCCCTTCGCCATTCCCGCGTACGTGCTGGCTTTCGTGTTTGTGGGCCTGCTGGATTTTGCCGGCCCGGTGCAAACCCTGCTGCGCGAATGGTTCGGCAGCGGCCTGCGCCTGCCGCGCGTGCGCTCGACCAGTGGTGTGATCATCGTGCTGGTGCTGGTCTTTTACCCGTATGTGTATTTGCTGGCGCGCACGGCGTTCCTGGCCCAGGGCAAAGGCCTCATGGAAGCGGCGCGGGTGCTGGGGCAATCGCCATGGCGAGCGTTCTGGCACGTGGCCCTGCCCATGGCGCGGCCGGCGATTGGTGCCGGGGTGGCGTTGGCATTGATGGAGACGCTTGCGGATTTCGGTGCGGTCTCGGTGTTCAACTTCGATACATTCACCACCGCCATCTACAAGACCTGGTATGGCTTCTTCAGCCTTTCCAGCGCGGCACAGTTGGCCAGCCTGTTGCTGCTGGTGGTGATGTTGGTGCTGTACGGTGAACGTCGCGCACGCGGTGCCAGCCGGCCGAGTAATGAGCGGCCGCGGGGCAAGGCGCTGTATCACTTGCGTGGGCTCAAGGCAGCAGCGGCCAGTGGCTGGTGCGGGCTGGTGTTCGCCTGTGCGTTTGTCATCCCGATGCTGCAACTGGTCGTCTGGTTCTGGCAGCGCGGCCGCTTCGACTTGGATGAGCGCTATTCGGGCCTGATCGTCCACACGCTCTACTTGGGCGGCATGGCAGCGTTGATCACCGTAAGCGTGGCGTTGGTGCTGGCATTTGCCAACCGCCTGGCGCCGACCCGGGCGATCCGCTCCGGCATCAGCCTGGCCAATGTTGGCTATGCTTTGCCGGGCTCGGTACTGGCGGTATCGCTCATGTTGGCGTTCAGTTATCTGGATCGTGAGCTGGTGGTGCCGCTGTCTGGTTGGCTCGGTGGTGCGGGCAAGCCGTTGCTGCTGGGCAGCCTGTCGGCATTGGTGCTGGCTTACTTGGTGCGTTTCCTGGCGGTGGCCTATGGGCCGCTGGAAAACAGCCTGGCGCGCATCCGCCCGTCCTTGCCGGAAGCAGCACGCAGTCTGGGCGTCAGTGGCCCGCGACTGTTTTGCAAAGTGTATCTGCCGTTGTTGCTGCCGGGTACCTTGAGTGCAGCGCTGCTGGTGTTTGTCGACGTGCTCAAGGAAATGCCCGCCACCTTGCTGATGCGCCCGTTCGGCTGGGACACCCTGGCGGTTCGGATTTTCGAAATGACCAGCGAAGGCGAGTGGGCACGGGCCTCTTTGCCGGCGTTGACCCTGGTGCTGGTGGGCCTGTTACCGGTAATCGGGCTGATCCGACGCTCTGCCCGGCAAATCGGTTAGGTGCCAGTCCTACAGCTTGCAGCTACAATGCGCGGCATTCGGTGCGGCCCGTCTTTCGGGTCGAGTCGCTGGGCGTGGCTGCGGGCCTTGTAATTCAAGGTGTTTGGCACGAACGGCAACGCTGCGCACCTTCGCCACGCCCGGAAGGAGAAACCCATGGGACAGCGTACGCCTCTGTACGACCTACATCTCGCCCTCGGCGCGAAAATGGTCGATTTTGGCGGTTGGGATATGCCTCTGCACTACGGCTCGCAAGTTGAAGAACACCACCAGGTGCGACGCGACTGCGGGGTGTTCGATGTATCTCATATGACCGTGATCGATGTCAGCGGCCCCCAGGCCAAGGAATGGCTGCAGTATTTGCTGGCCAATGATGTCGAACGTCTGCATGGCTGCGGCCGTGCGTTGTACAGCGCCATGCTCAACGAAAAGGGCGGCGTGGTGGACGATATGATTGTCTACCGCACCGAGGACGCTTATCGGCTGGTGGTCAACGCAGCCACCCGCGATCAGGACATGGCGTGGATGCACGCGCAACTGGGCAATTACCAGGTGCAACTGCATGAGCGCCCTGAGTTGGCCATGCTCGCCATCCAAGGCCCCCATGCACGGCAGAAGATTGCCGAGCTGGTCACCCAGTCTCGCAGCATGCTGATTAACCAGCTCAAGCCCTTCGAAGGCCACGCCGATGGCGATTGGTTTATCGCGCGCACGGGCTACACCGGCGAAGATGGCCTGGAGATTGTCCTGCCTGCTGATCAGGCGCCAGGCTTTTTCAACGACCTGGTGGGCGCGGGGATTTCACCCATCGGTCTCGGCGCCCGGGATACCCTTCGCCTGGAGGCTGGCATGAACCTGTATGGTCAGGACATCCACCAGGACGTTTCGCCCCTGGCATCGAACATGGCCTGGAGTATTGCCTGGGAACCTGCCGAGCGAAATTTCATTGGTCGCACCGCGCTGGAAGCGGAAAAAGCGGCGGGTGTGCAGTTCAAACTGGTCGGGCTGGTACTGGAGGAACGCGGGGTTCTGCGTGCTCACCAGGTGGTTCGTATCGCCAATATTGGCGAAGGGGAGATCACCAGTGGTAGTTTCTCTCCTACGCTGAGCAAATCCATTGCCCTGGCGCGTGTACCGACGGCCACCGCCGATCGGGCCGAAGTGGAAATCCGCGGCAAGTGGTACCCGGTTCGAGTGGTCAAACCGACCTTCGTGCGCCATGGCAAGACCTTGATCTAACCTATTCCCGGCAGGCCGAAGGCCGCTGACATTACTTCTTGAGGACACAGACTATGAGCGATATCCCTGCCGACCTGCGTTTTGCCGAAAGCCACGAATGGGCACGCCTGGAAGCTGACGGCACCGTGACCGTCGGGATCTCCGACCATGCCCAGGAAGCGTTGGGTGATGTGGTGTTTGTTGAACTGGCTGAAGTTGGCGCTACGTTTGAAGCCGAAGGCCAGGCGGGGGTGGTTGAGTCGGTGAAGGCTGCTTCGGATATCTACGCCCCGGTTGCAGGCGAAGTGATTGCAGTCAATGAGGAGCTGAGCGGTAGCCCTGAACTGCTGAACTCCGACCCGTACGGCGCGTGGATCTTCAAGCTCAAGCCAAGCAACCCGAGTGATCTGGAAAAACTGCTGGATGCGGCCGGTTACAAAGCCGCCATCGGCGAGTAAACGCCAATAGCTGAAACAGCACAAACCAATGTGGGAGCTGCGCACCGCAGCTCCCACATTTGGTTGTGGTGAGCCAGATTTTTCAGCTCGCTTTCAAGACGGCCTTCACGGCTGCCACCGACCGCTCCACATCCGCCTCTGTCATCGCCGTAAACATCGGCAATGACACGATCAAACGCCCTACCTTTTCCGCCACCGGAAACATGCCTTCCTTGAACCCCTGCGCCCGATAAAGGCTTAGCAGATGGATCGGCGGGTAGTGATAGCCAATGCCGACGCCGCGGGCCTGCATCTGCTCCATGAATGTGGCGCGTGCCGGCAGACCGTCCTGACGCTCCGGCAGCACCAGTTGGAACAGGTGCCAGTTGCTGTTTTCGAAATCAGCCGGCGGCAGTTGCGCGCCGTATTGCGCTTCAAAGTCATCGCCAAAGCATTTGAAATAGTGCCGCGCCAGGTTCTGGCGGTGAGCGGTGATCTTTTCGATATGGGCAAACTGCCCCAAGCCGATGGCTGCGGCGATGTCGGTCATGTTGAACTTGCCACCCAGCACATCCACATCCAGGCCGTCGAAGCCTGTGCGGGTAACGCCTTGCAGGCGGTACTTTTCTGCCAGCCGCGCTTCTTCGGCATTGTTCAACACAAGGCAGCCGCCTTCGGAAGAGGTGATGTTCTTGTTGGCCTGGAAGCTGAACGACACAAAATCCCCGGTGGCGCCGATACGCTCGCCATCCCAGCTTGAACCCAGCGCTTGGGCAGCATCCTCGACGATACGCAGGTTGTACTTGTTGGCCAGTGCATACAGCATCGGCATGTCCAGGGGTAGGCCAGCGAGGTACACCGGGATGATAGCTTTGGTGCGCGGGGTAATCGCAGCCTCCACCTGGGCCAGGTCGATATTGCGGGTAATCGGGTCAATATCGGCAAACACTGGCGTAGCGCCGACTTCCAGGATCACGTTGGCCGTGGCAACCCAGGAGATCGGCGTGGTGATGACTTCATCGCCCGGCCCGATACCAGCAATGCGCAAGGCAATCTCCATGGTGCAGGTGCCCGAGTTGAAGGTGCGCACCGGGCGGCCGCCAAAGTATTCAGATAACTGAGCCTCAAATGCCTGCACTTTCGGCCCGCTGGTGATCCAGCCCGAGCGCAATACATCGCCAACCGCCGAGATGGTGGCTTCGTCAATGGTTGGTTTGGAAAACGGCAGGAAGGGCTGTTGGCTCATGACGACGAAGGCATCCGTTTCAGATTGGCGATGAGTAGGCGAGGTATCAGTACCGGCATGGTTGCACGGGCTGACTGAATATAGCCTGTCGTCCGTGAATGAATTGTCATACTGCGGGTTAAAACGGGGGCAATAAAATGCCGCTTCAGCAGCGGCATTTTTCAGAGCGATGAAATCACTCGGTAACGGCGTTTTTCGCGAGGATGGCGTTGGCCAGCTCCATATCCGTGGCCTGCAGGCCAGGGTTATCGGCGCGGACTTTCTGCATTGCGGCTTCCAGGTATGGGCCACGGATGCCGCCGTCGCTGGCAACAAAGCTGCCGGCGTCGTCTTGTGCGGCAACCACCAGCTTGTGGTCCTTGAACGTCAGGTACGTCGAGCCGGTAGTGGCGCCCGACGAGATGATATTGCGCCAGAAACTGTCGGCCATGGCTGAACCGACAGGGAGGGAAAGCACAGCAAGGGTTGCGACAGCATATTTGAGACGCATGATGGGTGACTCCGGTGGGTATCTGTGAATTATGATTGTAGATAGCCCAGCCGAGTTCCATCACTGACTAAACAGTTTCAACCTTTAACACCACGCCCTCCTGGCTGACCACCCGGACTTGGGCGCCTATAGGGCTGTCCGGGCCGGTCACCATCCACACGCCATCGCCGACCTTCACTTTGCCCCGGCCGTCCACGATCGCCTGATGCACGATAAAGGTGCGGCCGATAAACGCCGAGCCACGTTCGTTCAGCCCGGGCTGGTCACTCGCCTTGGCGCTGCTGCGCTGACGCTTCCACCAATACACTGCGGTCAGGATCGACAACACGGCAAACAGTAGCAACTGCCACTCCAGCCCCAGGGGCGGCACCAGGAATTTGATCACGCCCACGGCAGCCGCTGCGATACCCATCCACAACAGATACCCACCGGCGCCAAATACTTCAAGGATCAACAGCACCGTCCCCAGTGCCAGCCAATCCCAGAACGACAAATGCTGCAGGAAATCCCACATGGTGCTGGCCTCAGCCTTTCTTGTTGTCGAACGTTGCCTTGACGATCTCGCCGATACCGCCGACCGCACCGATCACCTGGCTGGCTTCCAGCGGCATCAGGATGACCTTGCTGTTGTTGGCCGACGCCAGCTTGCCCAGGGCGTCGATGTATTTTTGCGCGACGAAGTAGTTGACGGCTTGAACGTTACCGGTGGCGATCGCCTCGGAAACGACTTGAGTCGCACGAGCCTCAGCTTCAGCCTGACGCTCACGGGCTTCAGACTCCAGGAACGCAGCTTGGCGCCCACCTTCGGCCTCAAGAATTTGTGCCTGCTTCTTGCCTTCGGCTGTCAGGATCGCCGACGCCCGCAGGCCTTCGGCCTCCAGGATCTGCGCACGCTTGATCCGCTCGGCTTTCATCTGGCCCGACATTGCTGCCATCAGGTCGGCGGGTGGGCTGATGTCCTTGATCTCGATACGGGTGATCTTGATGCCCCATGGCGCGGTAGCTTCATCAACGGTGCGCAACAGTTTTTCGTTGATACCGTCACGCTGGCTGAGCATGGCGTCCAGCTCCATGGAGCCGAGCACAGTACGGATATTGGTTTGCAGCAGGTTGCGGATGGCGTGTTCGAGGTTATTGACCTCATAAGCCGCCTGGGCGGTGTTGACCACCTGGAAGAAGCACACGGCGTCGATCTGCACGGCGGCGTTGTCGGCTGTGATCACTTCCTGGGGCGGGATGTCCAGCACGCTTTCCATCACGTTGATCTTGCGACCAATGCGGTCCATGACCGGGATGATGATGTTCAGGCCAGGTTTGAGGGTGTTGGTGTAGCGGCCAAAACGCTCGACCGTCCACTGGTACCCTTGGGGTACGACCTTGAAGCCCATGAGCAGGATGGCGATGGCCAGGCCCACAAAAAGAAGCAGTACGGTTCCGATCTGCATAGCGATTCCCTATCTGATGGTGTCAGTGAAACGACGTTCGGCCGATTGTAACGGTGTTGTCACCGATAAGAACGGTTTCACCGCGTAACAAACAAAGGATTTGTTACCGAATCCCCAGGGGTCACCCGCAATACTTCCGCCATGGTGGTCAGCCCCGCTTCGATTTTTTGCATACCCGCGCTGCGCAGGCTGCACATGCCTTGTGCAACCGCTGCCTGGCGCAGGGCCTGCACGTCGGCGCCGGGCGTGATCAGCGCCTTGAGTTCTTCGTTCAATACCATGATTTCGTAAACGCCGGCTCGCCCCCGAAAACCACTGTTTCGGCATTCAACGCACCCGACGGCCTCATGAACCTCACCCAGCGCACGTTTGCAGTGAGGGCACAAAACCCGCACCAACCGCTGCGCCATTACGCCGAGCAAGGTGGCCTTGATCAAATAGTGAGCAATGCCTAGCTCCTGCAAGCGGCTGATAGCGCTGGGTGCATCGTTGGTATGCAGTGTGGATAGCACCAAGTGCCCGGTCAGCGCGGCCTGGATCGCCATTTCAGCGGTTTCCTGGTCGCGGATTTCACCGATCATGATGATGTCCGGGTCCTGGCGCAGCAGGGCGCGGATGGCGCTGGCAAAGGTCAGGTCGATGTTGTGTTGCACCTGCATCTGGTTGAACGCGGGTTCGACCATCTCGATCGGGTCTTCCACGGTGCACAGGTTGACCTCCCGGGTCGCCAGTTGCCTGAGCGTGGTGTACAGGGTGCTGGTCTTGCCCGAACCCGTAGGGCCGGTGACCAGGATGATGCCGTTGGCCTGGCCAGTCATGGCGAGCCAGCGTTGTTGGTCCTCACTGGACAGGCCTAACTGGTCAAAGCCCTTGAGCAGCACCTGAGGGTCGAAAATCCGCATCACCAGTTTCTCGCCAAATGCTGTCGGCAGGGTGGAAAGACGCAGCTCGACTTCCGCCCCCGCCGGGCTTTTGGTTTTGACCCGGCCATCCTGTGGCCTGCGTTTTTCCGCCACGTTCATGCGGCCCAGGCTCTTCAGGCGGCTGACCACGGCCATCGTGACCTGGGGCGGAAACTGATAGACGTCATGCAGCAGCCCATCGATGCGAAAGCGCACACGGCCCTGTTCACGGCACGGTTCAATATGGATATCACTGGCGCGCTGGGCAAAGGCGTACTGCAGCAGCCAGTCGACGATATTGACGATATGCGCGTCGTTGGCATCAGGCTCCTGGTCGCTGGCGCCAAGGTTGAGCAGGTCCACATGGCCAGGCGCCGCGACCTTTTGATCGGCGCCGCTGACGGACTTCGCCAGCCGGTAAAACTCGCCGATACAGCGGGCGATGTCCTGGGGGTTGGCGACCACTCGCTTGATCGAGCGCTTGAGCACCTGGGCGAGCCCAGCTTCCCAACTGGTGACGTGGGGCTGGGCGCTGGCGACGGTGACGGTCTGTGCGTCCACCGCCACCGCCAGTATGGCGTGGCGTTGAGCGAAGGCGTGGGACATCAGCGGCACGACCGTCCCCACGTCGATCTTCAACGGGTCGATACGCAAATAAGGTTGCCCTGCATGCTGGGCAAGCCATTCGGTGAGGGTTTCCAGGTTGGGGCCAAGGGCTGCGATGCTTTCCAAGGGATGCTGGGTGTTACTGGCCGGTAGCGCCGACAAGCGTTGCGCAACCTCGGGTGTGATCAGTTTTCCGTCGACCAAAGCCGGCAACAGTTGATGCAATTCCAAACGTTGGTCAACGAGCATGAAGGTTTTCCTGGGGGCAGTGGGCGTAAATCCCAGGCTAGCCAGCCCCTGAATATTTGCCTCCCAGGGTGTATTGCAGCTTTTTACCGAGCGCCCGCCACCATCGTTTGAAGCCCCGTAGAGTCCGCCGACCACACATCCAACTCGCACACGTTGATCAGGTTTCGAATCTTTTCACCGATCACCTGGGCGCGGTGCCAGCTCAGGCCGTCCATCACGATACCGATGTTCAGCACGTCATCCTCCCTGTTCACTGTGACGTGTCGCGGTGTCAAAAACTGCAGCGCGAAATAGTTGAGCACTCGGCACAGCGCATCCGGCTCCGCCTCGGCGACGATCTGGTAATGCGCCTGGCAATGGGCGTTGTTGGTGGCCCACGCATCGGCGCGAGTGACAGGGTGAGTGGTTTCGACGCCGTGCATGGGAAAGCTCCAGATTTGACTGGAGAAATTTTTACATTCGCCGTGGGAGATTTTTTATCTAAGATGAGCCTGTTTTGCGAATAATCGAATCAATCAATTCAAGATAAGCACCTTGGAAGGTATTTATATGCACAGCGAGCTGGACGCCTACGACCGCCGTATCCTGGCCCTGCTGCAAGAAGACGCGTCGCTCTCCAGTGCGCAAATTGCCGAGCAGGTGGGCCTGTCCCAGTCGCCGTGCTGGCGGCGCATCCAGCGGCTCAAGGAAGAGGGGGTGATCCGCGGCCAGGTCACCTTGCTCGATCGCAAGAAGATCGGTCTCAACACGCAGATATTCGCCGAGGTCAAACTCAACGCCCACGGCCGTTCCAACTTCACTGAGTTCACCGACGCGATTCGCGGCTTTCCGCAAGTGCTGGAATGTTATGTGCTGATGGGGGCGGTGGATTTTCTGTTGCGAATTGTCACTTCGGACATTGAAGCGTATGAGCGGTTTTTCTTCGAGAAGCTGTCGATGGTGCCGGGGATTCAGGAGGTCAATTCGATTGTGGCGCTATCCGAGATCAAGTCCACGACCAGCCTGCCAGTATTGCGCTGACCTTGTGGGAACGGGGTTGCTCGCGAAAGCAGCGTGTCAGTCACCGAATGTGTTTCTGATCCACTGCTTTCGCGAGCCAGCCCGCTCCCACACTTTGACCGAGGCGTCCTTTGAATTACAGACGCAGCAAAGTCTTCCAGGCACGGTTCTGATACACCGCAATCGCCTGATGCATCCGCGCATCCAGCGACTCATCGGTGATCGGCTGATTGGCCAGTTGCGCCAACTTGTTCAGCTCGCCATACAGGCGGTCCAGCTCCAGAAGGTCGACCACGTTACGCGCATGGTGCAGCCAGGCCTGGATGCGTTCGATACGCGGCAGTTGCTCAGCCAGGTCTTCCGGTTGCTGCTGGTAGCGCGGCAATTGCAGGGCGACTGCATCGTCGGCCAGCAGGCGTGGCAGCCAGTTGGTGATTTGCGCAGCGCCCTGGCGGTTGCCACGCACATTGCGGTCGGCGGTCCAGGTGCGAGCCAGCAGCCAGCGCGAGGCGTTCAGTGAGAACTGGCCCCAGCGCAGGTCTTCCAACTCTTCGGCGAACTGCTCAGGCGCAGCTTTGCGGATGTCTTCATCGTCGTCACCGGCTTGTACCAGTGGGCGCCAGTCTTCCAGCAGGGCATCGAGTGCGCTGCGCAGTTCGCTGGTGGATTGACGCGGTGCGGCCTGGCCGAGGCTGCCGATCAGGGCGCGCAGTTCGCCGAGGGTGTCGACCCAGTCTTGCAACAGGCGCCAGTGGCCATTGAAACGGTATTGCTCGGCCAGGCGTTGGCTGCTGCCGAGCAGGTGCCACATGATCGCAGCGAAGGCATCGTCCAACGGCATTTCGGCGTGGATCTGCGGCGCTGGCAGGCTCAACGAGTAGCTGCTGGCGTCATACAAGCGGTAGCCACGCTCGGCCTTGCTGATGTCGCAAGGCATCAGCGCCAGGGTCGCGGCCAGCTCGGCGGCGAGTTCCAGCAGGGCAGCCGGTTCGCCTTCGCGCAGTTCCAGTTCCAGCTCGCAGATTTCTTCTTTCTGCTTCCCAACCACCACGTGTCCCAGGTCCAAAGCGGCTTCGATCACCACCTTGGCTTTGCCACGGCCCCAGGCGATTTCGGCGCGTTCACGCACAAAGTCGGTGGTGAAGATCGGCTTGAGGGTCTTTTTGTCCAGCTCGGCCAGTTGCTCGGGCCAGCATTCGCCGTCGAGTTTCTTCACGTCGAGCTTGGCTTTGGGCAGGTCCCAGTTGTATTCGTTACGTTCCGACAAGCCGGCGACGCTCTGACCGCGGGTCTTGAGGGTCTGGATGATATCGTCACCGTCCTTGCGCAGGCGCAGGGCGACTTTGGCCTGGGCCAGGTCGCGTTCGGGGGTGTCGAAATACTGGTTCATCAACTCACGGCGTTCCCAGCCACTTTTGTTGCGTTTTTTCAGTAGCGGGTGCTCACGCAGCGCGGCGAGTGTTTCGCGGCTGACGCGGAGCTTGATTTCGGTTTCTTTCTGCATGGCCGGAAAATCCAGGATCGGGAGCGCAGCCGGGAAAAAGAGTGGCTGCCAAGGTCGTGCAGTGTACAGGACTGAGCCCGGCAACGTGCCGCAACGGTTTATTGTGTCGTGCAGATGCCTTTATAGTGGGACTCATCCGGGAAGTTGGGAGACCGCGAATGCCATTACCGTCCATGAAAGAGCAATTCGCCGCATTGGTTGCCGCGCCGTCGGTCAGTTGCACCCAAGCGTCTCTCGACCAGACCAACCGCCCGGTGATCGACCTGCTTGCCACCTGGCTGGGCGATTTGGGTTTCGCCATTGACATCCAGCAGGTCAGCCCTGGCAAATTCAACCTGCTCGCCAGTTTCGGCAGCGGCCCCGGTGGCCTGGTGTTGGCCGGCCATAGTGATACCGTTCCTTATGACGCCGCGCTGTGGAAGACTGATCCGCTCAAACTGACGGAAGTCGACGGCCGCTGGGTAGGACTGGGCAGTTGTGACATGAAGGGCTTTTTTGCTCTGGCGATTGAGGCGGTGCTGCCGCTACTGGATCAACCGTTCAAGCAACCGCTGCTGATTCTCGCCACCTGCGATGAAGAAAGTTCCATGTCCGGCGCCCGCGCGCTGGCCGAGGCAGGGCGCCCGTTGGGCCGCGCGGCGGTGATCGGTGAACCGACCGGGCTCAAGCCGATCCGCCTGCACAAAGGCGTGATGATGGAGCGCATCGACATCCTCGGCCAGAGTGGCCATTCGTCGGACCCAAGCCTGGGCCACAGCGCCCTCGAAGCCATGCATGACGCCATGGGCGAACTGCGCGGGCTGCGCCTGGCCTGGCAACGTGAGTACCGCAATCCGCAATTCAGCGTGCCACAGCCGACCCTGAATTTTGGCTGCATCCATGGCGGGGACAACCCTAACCGCATCTGCGGCCAGTGCTCCCTGGAGTTCGACCTGCGGCCCTTGCCGGGCATGGACCCGCAGGTGTTGCGCGCGGCTATCCGGCACAAGCTTGAACCCTTGGCCGAGCGGCACAAGGTCAAGATCGACTACGCGCCGTTGTTCCCCGAAGTGCCGCCGTTTGAGCAAGCCGAAGACGCCGAGCTGGTGCGGGTTGCGCAACGATTGACCGGTCATCGTGCTGAAGCAGTGGCGTTCGGCACCGAAGCGCCTTATCTTCAGCGCCTTGGTTGTGAAACCCTGGTACTTGGCCCTGGCGACATCGCTTGCGCCCATCAGCCGGGCGAGTACCTCGAAATGTCACGCTTGACGCCTACAGTGCGTCTATTGCGGGAACTGATCGAACATTACTGCCTGAAACCTGCATAAATTAACCTCTGCCCATTCGTACATAAGGAGAGTGAGCGTGTCGCCAAGCCTGTTCCGACGATAACCATCAGCCCGCTGTGCGCTTTCACGATTCATCCTTTTTCGGCTGCTTTTTATTACAGGCCCAGGTTCTATGCCCGACTACGTTAATTGGCTTCGTCACGCGTCCCCTTACATCAACGCCCACCGCGACTGCACTTTTGTAGTCATGCTGCCCGGCGATGGTGTGGAGCATCCGAACTTCGGTAATATCGTCCACGACCTGGTGCTGCTTCACAGCCTGGGGGTGCGACTGGTGCTGGTGCACGGTTCGCGCCCGCAGATCGAAGTGCGCCTCGAAGCGCGTGGCCTGACCCCTACTTACCACGAAGGCATGCGCATCACCGATGCGGCGACGCTGGAGTGTGTGATCGACGCGGTCGGCCACCTGCGTATCGCCATTGAAGCGCGCCTGTCGATGGACATGGCCTCGTCGCCGATGCAGGGCTCGCGCCTGCGCGTGACCAGCGGCAACTTCGTGACCGCGCGCCCTATCGGCGTATTGGATGGCGTGGACTATCACCACACCGGCGAAGTGCGCCGGGTCGACCGCAAGGGTATTAATCGCCTGCTGGACGAGCGCTCCATCGTGCTGTTGTCGCCGCTGGGGTATTCGCCCACTGGTGAGATCTTCAACCTGGCCTGCGAAGACGTCGCTACTCGCGCCGCCATCGACTTGGGTGCCGACAAGCTGCTGCTGTTCGGCGCCGACTTGGGCCTGATCGATGAAAATGGTCGCCTGGTGCGCGAACTGCGCCCGCAACAAGTGCCGGCCCACCTGCAGCGCCTGGGCAGCAACTACCAGGCCGAATTACTCGACGCCGCCGCAGAAGCCTGCCGGGGTGGAGTAGGGCGCAGCCATATCGTCAGCTACGCCGAAGACGGCGCTTTGCTCACCGAGCTGTTTACCCGTGACGGCGGCGGTACGCTGGTGGCCCAGGAGCAATTTGAACTGGTGCGCGAAGCGGCGATTGAAGACGTGGGCGGCTTGCTCGACCTGATCAGCCCGTTGGAAGAGCAGGGCATCCTGGTGCGCCGTTCGCGGGAAGTGCTGGAGCGTGAGATCGAGCAGTTCAGCGTGGTGGAACGCGAGGGCATGATCATCGCTTGTGCAGCGCTGTATCAGATCGCAGATTCGGATGCAGGTGAGCTGGCGTGCCTGGCAGTGAACCCGGAATATCGCCACGGCGCGCGGGGTGATGTGTTGTTGGAGCGCATCGAAACCCGAGCGCGGGCGCAAGGGTTGAAGACATTATTTGTCCTCACCACCCGCACCGCCCACTGGTTCCGTGAGCGCGGTTTTGTGCCCAGCAGCGTGGACCGTCTGCCCTCGGCGCGGGCTTCGCTGTACAACTATCAGCGTAATTCGAAGATTTTTGAGAAGGCCTTGTAGGCCCGATTTCGGCGGTCAAGCAGGTCAAAGTGTGAGAGGGGGGGCTTGCTCCCGATGGCGGAGTGTCAGTCGATAGTACTTGACTGGCTCACCGCTATCGGGAGCAAGCCCCTTCTCATTTCTATCACTTCAGAAGTATTGATCAGAGCCGATACGATGGCAGGCACACCGTTAAATCAGCGGCTTTGACATCAAAAGAAAGTATTAGAGATACAAAAACTGTAACAAATTGACGGGAGGATGTGCGTTTCGCCATCATGGCGTCGCTTTTTTGATCGTGAGTGACGTATGAAAACGTACAGTCAGACTAAACGGTCTAAAAGTGCGCTGGTAAATACCCTTTAGGAATAGCTTTTGTAACGTTCAGCCAACGTAGGCTGGCTCGTATCACGAAAACTTTTATTCCTTAATCGTATAAAAAAGAATGAAGCAATTCTTTTTGGGTGTATGGAAAACTCATTACCCTGCAGGGACCAAATCAACTGCGATTAGGCGAAGGTAGTAGACACACAAGGTTACGATTGACTTGTCAGTCACTATGCGGTGCTAATCGCGCATCTGTGGATCGAGGGCGTCAGACCCGAGACCAAAGAACTACAAAAATTAGAAACGAGAGGAGCGGTACATGAAGAAGTCCACCTTGGCTTTGGCTGTAGCTTTGGGCGCCATCGCCCAGCACGCAGGCGCTGCCGGTTTTATCGAAGACAGCAAGGCAAGCGTCAGTTCCCGAACGTTGTATTTTGATGGCGATGCGCGTGATGGCGGCGCG
Organism: Pseudomonas sp. EA_65y_Pfl1_P113; assembly: GCF_963970525.1. Taxonomy (NCBI): domain Bacteria; kingdom Pseudomonadati; phylum Pseudomonadota; class Gammaproteobacteria; order Pseudomonadales; family Pseudomonadaceae; genus Pseudomonas; species Pseudomonas sp. EA_65y_Pfl1_P113. Next base: position 1,349 of record NZ_CAXAQM010000018.1, on the reverse strand, counting down.
GATCAGCGCGAAACAGCCACAGGCTTGAAGTTCAACTACCAGTCTGGTTTCACTCAAGGCGTGGTTGGGTTTGGGATTGATGCACAGGCGCTGGTGGGTTTCCACCTGGACGGCGGTCGTGGCCATCACCCAAACAGCAACTCCTTCGTTCCAAGCGATACCGACGGCTCTGCCGTAAGCAGCTGGAGCAGCGCGAGCGCCAACGTCAAGGCCCGCTTCTCCAAGACTGAAGCGCATTTGGGTGGCGCACTGGCTCCAAACCTGCCGATCCTGATTGCAAGCGACGGCCGTCTGCTTCCTCAAACCTTTGAAGGCGGCACCATCACCTCCAAAGAAATCGACAATGTGACCTTCAACGCCGGTCAACTTGAGCACGCCACTGGCCGTGCTTCGAGCAACAGCACCGGTTTGGCTGTCAACGGCGGTTCGAAGGAAAGCAACCAGTTCCGTTTTGGTGGCGCTGACTGGAAGGTCACCAAAGACCTGACCCTGCAGTACTACTACTCGAATCTGGAAGACTACTACAAGCAGCAGTTCCTCGGTCTGGTGCACGTTTACCCAATCAGCGAAGGTCAATCGTTCAAGACCGATTTGCGCTACTTCGACAGCAGCTCCGATGGCAAGAATGGTCAAGCTGGGTACCGCTTCAACAACAACGGTGGCTACGCTAAGAACACTGGCGAGGTTGATAACAAAACCTGGAGTGCCATGTTCACCTACGCCTTGGGTGGCAGTGCTTTCATGGTCGGCCATCAGCGCGTCAACGATGACGGCGGTTTTGTTTGGCTGAACCAAGGTAGCGTTGTTAACGGTAGCGGCGGTAGCGAGGGTGCTGGTGGTTCAAGCTTCTATCTGTTCACCGACAGCATGATCAACTCCTTCGTTCGCGCGGGTGAAAACACTACCTTCGGTCAATACTCGTATGACTTCGCTGCGCTGGGTGTTCCAGGTCTGAAAACCTCGATTGCCTATCTGCACGGTGACAACATCAAAGCCAGCAACGGCAGCGGTGATCAATCCGAGTGGGAACGCGACATGCGTATCGACTACACCGTTCAGCAAGGCGCGCTTAAGGGCTTCGGTACCACGCTGCGCCACGGTGCTTATCGTGGTAGCGGTACAGGCATCCAGGACCAGGATCAGACCCGTCTGATCTTCAACTACACTTATAGCTTCCTGTAAGACTAAGTGAAGTAGTTGAAAAAAAACCTCGCGCTCGCGCGTAATGCTGTTCACTTAAGCGGAGCAGCCTTACGATTCACCGGAAACCGGGTCTTTGATATCTTCACCGTCCTGGGTCTCGAAGGCCTTGGACGGTGGTTCAGAAACATCCCTCCAACACCCGCCCT